>USTB01000093.1 GCA_900557635.1 uncultured Eubacteriales bacterium | reverse complement strand
GGCGGCAGTATTACAAACCCGCCCGTGCAGACGAGATCTGCCGCCGATGCCCGTCCGTGCCGCCCGCCTTCGGCAGACGGCACCCGACGCGGGGCTTCGTGCGTACCTCATATCCGCATGTTTTTCAACGGATATTGTGCCATCTAACGATAGTGCCGCAGATGAGGCTCCCTTGTGTAAAGGGAGCTGTCGGCGGAGTTGACTGAGGGATTGGAAAAATGCAAGATTCGCCGAGACAATTCCTCCGTCATGGCTTACGCCATGCCACCTCCTTTGTGTAAATACGGCAATGACACGTAACCTTGCCCGTTTTAATATTTGAATATGCAAAGCCCCCTGTCTTTGTTAAACAAAACAGGGGGCTTTGACAGATTTTGCCGCAGGCAAGTAACTTGCCTGCGGCAGTTGCGCGTCTCCGTCGGGAGAGGATATTCGGCGGAGACGCTTTTTGGGTTTAAGCCACGCTCTTTTCCACAAGAGTCAGGCTGACATCCACCATTTTGCTCTTGGGGTTGCGGCTGGAGATGTCGTCGATGCGGGCGACCGTGATGGTCACCGTATCGCCCACCTTGTAGGACTCCAGAGCTGCGGTGATATCGGAGGTGGAGGAGACGGTGGTGCCGTTGATGGCGACGATGCGGTCGCCGAAGCGCAGATCGCCGCTCTGTCCGTCCTGATACTCCGCGAAGTACACGCCGTATTCGTTCACGTAGTTGAGAATGGCGGCATAGTCCGAGGCGCGGATGCTCCACAGATTGGTGCTCGAGGTGACGGGCACGACCGTGATGCCGAGAGAAGGACGTCCGGTGACGTAGCCGTTCTGCATCAGCTCTTCCGCGATTTTCATGGCGGTGTCGATCGGGATGGCGAAGCCCAGACCCTCGATGCCTGTGCCCGAGGACTTTGCGTTGACGATGCCGATGAGGTTGCCGTTTTCGTCGAACAGACCGCCGCCCGAGTTGCCGGGGTTGATGGATGCGCTGGTCTGCAGGAGGTTGTATTTTTGTCCGTCGATGCTGATCTCACGGTCAAGCGCGCTGATGATGCCCGAGGTCACGGTGCCGCCCAGAGAGCCGAGCGGGTTGCCGATGGCGACCGAGGTCTGACCCACCTGCAAATTTCCGGAGTTGCCCACGGTTGCGGCGGGCAATTCGGTGACGTCGATCTTGAGGACTGCGATATCGGTCTGCGAGTCGGAGCCGACCACCTCTGCGGTGTACGAATCGCCGTTGGTGAGGCGCACCGTGACGGTGGACGCGCCGCTGATCACATGTGCGCAGGTGATGATATAGCCGTCGGACGAGAGGATAACGCCCGAGCCGGCGCCGCTTGTAACGTACTGCCCGTAGAAGGAAGAGGTGACCACGGTCTCGGTGGTGATCTCAACCACGGACGGGGACGCGATGGCGGCTACCCGCACGGTGACATCGTCGCTCTCGGCGGCAGAGATCTGATCTGCGGTCTGCTCGGGCGCACGGTATACCACGGTGGTTCCGCCCTTTACGGTGCCCGACGAGCCGTTTTGCAGATTGCCCGCATAGCGGGGCGCCCAGATGCTTCCTGCCGCACCTGCCGCGCCCGAGAGCAGGACGCACAGCACCACGACGACGGCAAACACGCCGCGCGACACACCCTTTTTCGGCTTCTTGGGCTTGGGGAGCACCGGCGCCGAGTACGGATCGGGGGAGAAATAGGGTTGTGTGTACGAATGCGCCTGTCCTGCGACGGGGTTCGTTGCGCCCGTGCCCGCGTTCTCCGTTTCGGAGCCGCCCTGATAGGTGTAGGCGTTGGGATTCTGCACCGTTCCGTTCGCGTCCGTGTTTTCGGTGTTCGGCGTCTGCCCGCCGAATGCGGGTTCGGACGGGTTCATTTCGTTCCGTTCATTTTCAAAATCCGACATAATTCGTTACCTCCGTTTCGGAAACTGACGGTTTCTTCTTTGTTATGCCCCTATTTTACACGCCTTATGTGATGGTTTTATGACGGTTATCCGAAAAGTTGCTGAGCATTTGCGATATCTTGTGAATTAAGTGTAAATTTGCCGCGTCTTTTGTTACAATGTCCGCCGAAATGTGGTAGTATATAGTGGTGGTATGTTATAGTAATTTTCTGCCGTGTCCCGTCTGCGTATATGCCGCGTTTGATATCTGCATGTGTGCGTTGCTGAAAACGGATTTCCCGTTTTTGCGGTAGAGGTGTCTTATGCTGTTTTCCAGTCAGATATTTATGTACTGCTTTTTGCCCGCGCTCCTTCTTCTGTACTTTTCGTGCAAAAAAACTGCGTGGCGCAATGCGGTCCTGCTTGCCTTTTCCCTCCTGTTCTACGGGTGGGGCAAGCCGGTGAATTTGCTTTTGATGTTCGGCGTGGTCGGAGTGAACTATATCGCGGGCAGGCTGATGGGCACGACCCGAAAGACGGGTGCGCGAAGGCTGTACCTGTTTGCTGCGGTGGCGCTGAGCCTGTCGGCGCTCGGCTTTTTCAAGTATGCCGGCTTTTTTACGGAGATCGTGAACTGGATCCCGGGGGTTAACCTTCCGGTGCCGCAGATTGAACTGCCGCTGGGCATTTCCTTCTTTACTTTCCAGGCGCTGACCTATTCGGTGGACGTGTACCGTCGTGACGTGCAGTCGCAACGTTCCTTTTTCAAGGTGCTGTTATACGTTTCCCTCTTCCCGCAGTTGGTGGCGGGACCCATTGTCCAGTATGCGGATGTGGACACACAGCTCGACTGCCACCCGTCCTCGGCGGAGGAGATCTGCGACGGCGTGTTCCGCTTTGCCGTGGGATTGGGACGCAAGGTGCTCTTGGCTGACACCTGTTACACGGCGGCGCAGTATTTTCTCAATGCGGAGGCATCCTCCCGCACGGTGCTGGGCGCATGGATGGGAATGATCTTTTTCGCCCTGCAGATCTACTATGACTTTTCGGGCTACAGCGATATGGCGATCGGTCTGGGACATATTTTCGGCTTTACCTTCCGCGAAAACTTCGATTATCCGTATATGTCTCTCAGCGCGACCGAATTCTGGCGCAGATGGCACATTTCGCTGGGCACTTTCTTCCGCGAATATGTCTACATTCCGCTCGGCGGCAACCGTACCCACCCCATTCGCAACCTGTTTGTGGTGTGGTTTCTGACCGGTCTGTGGCACGGCGCGTCCTGGAATTTCGTAATCTGGGGTCTGTACTACGGCGTGCTCATCTTCATCGAGCGGAAGGCGCTCTTCCCGCTGTACAAAAGGATCGGCGCACTGCCGTCCCGCATTTTTCAGGTGGTGTACATGTTCTTTGTCACGGTGATCGGATGGACCATCTTCTATTTTGAGGACGGACTGTCCTTTGCACGGCACATCGGCGAATTGTTCGGCGCGGGCGGACTGCCCTTCACCAGTGTGACGCACAGCGCCTACCTGCGCGGGCACATTTTTCTGCTCGGCGCCGCCGTTCTGCTTGCGTTTCCCCTTGTTCCCAAGCTCCTGCGCCGCATCAACGGCATCTGCGCCACCGAAAACGGGCAGTATGTCATGCGGCGTGTCGCGCAGATGGTCTTTATTGTTGCCGTGACCTTCTTCTCCACGGCACGGTTGGTGGGGAATACCTATTCTCCCTTCATTTATTCTAATTTCTGAGGACTGTGGGGTAAAGGCACAGTGAATTGCAAGGATTTAATCATACAGGTCATTCAGTCTCCCCGGTATCGCCCGCAAAATATGCAACAGCTCTGGAACACGGTTTCCGCCATGGATCAGGACGCGGGCTTCTCGGAATTCGGACAGGCTCTGCGCGATCTGGAGCATGAGGCTCTGCTTGCCTACGGGAAGCGGGGTCTTGTGATCGACGGCGATGCCGCAGGCTATATCAGCGGAAAATTCTGCGCCAATCCGCGCGGATTCGGCTTTGTGGTGCCCGATGAGGCATATGCCGAACGGTGCGGCGGCGACATTTTCATCCCGCCGGACGCGACCATGTGCGCACTGGAGGGCGATTCGGTGCGCGTTCGTCTGGTCTCCGAGGGGGACGGCGAGCACGGTCCGGAGGGAAGAATTCTCTTCATCGTGTCCCGTGCCGTTCAGGAGGTGACGGGCACGCTGATCCGACGCGGACGCCGCCACCGCAACGAGACCGAGCAGTGGTTTTTGTGTCCGGACGACCGACGGATGAATTTCTGGGTGTCCCTGTCGGGCAGTACTGACAATCTGCGGGAAAACGATAAGGCGCGGGCGCGCATCGTCGTGTATCCGCAACCCTTTCAGCGCAGTGTGCGCAAAATGAGACGGACAAGCCCCAAGCGCGTCGAAAACCGCGTCGTCCCGCCCGACATTCTGGTGGCGAAGGGCGAATTGCTTCAGGTTTTCGGCGAGAGCGAATCGGTGCAGGCAAACTGCCTGGCGGTGCTGGCGGAATTCGGCATTCCCGCGTCATTTTCGCAAAAGGTTCTGGACGAGGCGGAGCGCTCTGCTTCCCGCCGTGTCACCTCGCGCGGGAGACTGGATCTGCGTGACACCTTTATTATGACCATTGACGGCGCGGATGCCAAGGATCTTGACGATGCCGTTTCGGTGACAAAGACCGAGGACGGCTGGGAATTGGGCGTGCACATCGCCGACGTTTCCCATTATGTCCCGCAGGGCGGGAATGTGGACGCCGAAGCGCTGGAGCGGGGCACCTCGGTCTATTTTGCGGATCGCGTGGTTCCCATGCTTCCCCCCTC
>USTB01000092.1 GCA_900557635.1 uncultured Eubacteriales bacterium | reverse complement strand
TATGTGTACTTTTTTGAGGATCTCCGCAACAAGCTCACCTCGGGCGGCAGTCTGATCTATACCTGGTCGCGCGCGCTCGGTGGCGAGAACATGGGCATTTTCGCATATTATCTTTCCAGTCCGTTCTCCCTGCTCACCGTGCTGTTCCCCAAGTCCATGATCACCGAGGCGCTTCTCACCATGATCCTCTGCAAGATCGGTTCCTCCGGTCTGACCATGGCGTATTACCTCAAGTCTACGCGCCCGACCAACCGCCTCACGGTGCTGACCTTCTCCACCATGTATGCGCTTTCCGCTTATGCCGTGGTGCAGGCGCACAACACCATGTGGATCGACGCGGTCATCTTCCTGCCCCTTCTGATGCTCGGGATCGAGCGCCTCATCGCCCGCCGCGGCTTTATTCTGTATGTGGCGGCGCTGGCGTACACCTGCCTGTCGAACTTCTATATCGGATACATGATGTGCCTGTTCTCCGCGTGCTATTTCTTCTATTGGTATCTGGCGCACGGGAAGAACAGCGAGAACAATCTCTATGAGGAGAGCTTCCATTTTGCAAAATCGCTCGGACGCATGATCCTGTATTCCGCCGTGGGTGTGGGCATTGCGTGCGTCATTCTCATTCCCGCGTATTACTCCCTGCAATTCGGCAAAAACGAATTTTCCAATCCGAATTTCGCGTTTACCCAGCAGTTTGATTTCCTCGATATGGTGGCGAAATTCTATCCGGGCTCATACGACACCGTCCGTCCCGAGGGTCTGCCGTTCCTCTACTGCGGCACGCTGACCCTGATCTTTCTGCCCGTCTACTTTATTTCCCGGGAAATTTCGGCGCGCGAGAAGATCGCGACCGGATGTCTGCTTGCCTTCATGGCGGTCTGCTTCAACGGCTCCACGCTTGACCTGATCTGGCACGGCTTTCAGCGTCCGAACTGGCTGAACTATCGGTATTCGTTTGCCGCGTGCTTCATTATGGTGGTGTGCGCTTACCGAGCCTTCTCCAATCTCACAAGGGTCAAGATGAAGACCTTAGCCGTTTCGGCGATCTTCTGGGTCTCCATGATCCTGATTATTCAGAAGCAGGATTACGAATGGCTCGACGATTTCCAGTGCGTCTGGTTCTCCGTTTTGATGATCGGCGTCATGCTGTGCTGTGTTTATGCGGTGCGGAAGTGGAATCCGCAGTCCACCGGCTCGTCCGTGCTTTTGATCGCGGTCATTTTCGAGCTGTTTGCAAACGCCCTGTTCTGCACCATGAATCTGGATGCGGACGTGGTCATTTCGTCCCGCGATTCCTATGTGAACTACTTTGATCGGGTGACGCCGGGCATCGAGGCGCTGAAAAAATACGATGCGGATAACTTCGGCTCGGTATTCTACCGCATGGAAAAGACCACCCACCGCAAGACCAACGACGCCATGACCCTCGGCATCTACGGCATCACCAATTCCACCTCCACCCTGAACACCTCGGTGATCAATATGCTGGCGGACATGGGATACGCTTCGCGCTCGCACTGGAGCAAATATCTCGGCGGGACACCTGTCTCCGATTCGCTTCTCGGCATCAAATATGTCCTGCGCGAGAGCAGACCTGCCGACACCACGCGGGAGCTGGTGGTCACAGACGACGAAAATTCCACCTACGGCTACTACAACCCCTACGCGCTTTCTCTCTGCTTTGCGTCGGACAGCGCTGTGTACGATTTCAAGTTCGATGATTACGGCAACCCGTTCGATTATCTCAACGCGCTCTGCAACGCGATCCTCGGCGACGATTCCATGGGCGAGCTGTTCGTGCACGTCCCGCACACGGTGGACGTGGAGGGCATGACCAAGTCCTATGCAAGCGGCTACATCAAATACACGCCCATCAGCACGTCCAAGGCGGGCGAGTTGAATCTGGAATTTACGGCGCCCGAGGAGGCGCACGGACAGGAGCTGTTCATGTATATCCCGTCCGATTATCCGTGGGAGTGCTCCCTCATGATCAACTCCTATCCCGACGGCACATATTTTGACGGTGAAAACCACCGCGTCATGAGCCTCGGCATGGTATTGGACAACAACCGCGATTTTGTGGTGACCCTTTCCCCCACCAAGGAAAAGATGTACCTCAACACAGGCGATCGCTATTTCTTCTACATGAACACCGAGGTGTACACCCGCGTCATGGAGAAGCTGGCGGAGGGCAACATGAACATTACCGAATTTTCCGACACCGACATCCGCAGTACGATCACGGTGCCCGACGGCATGGAGACCCTGTTCACCTCCATCCCCTACGACGAGGGATGGCACGTGCTGGTGGACGGTCAGCCGGTCGAGATCCACAAGACCGCAAACTGTCTGCTTGCCGCTGATATCACATCGGGTGAGCATTCGGTGGAGCTGTACTATATGCCCACGTGTTATGTCGTCGGCTTGAGCATTTCCGTGCTGTCGCTCGGCGTCTTTGCGGTTCTCATCGTGTATTCGCAGTCGAAACGTCGCCGCCGTGCCGCTGAGACAAAGCGCGCGTTTGAGGAAGCCATGCACCCCGACTACGAAGCGACCCTGAGCGCCGACCGCGATTTCACCGAGACCGGCGAATGACCAATTCTGCAACCGCTCGGCTTTCGCACGAAACGTTTTCAAAATAATACGTCAACGCGGGAGAACACCCGATTTCTGTGTGTTCTCCCGCGTTTTTTGCTCCGATATCGGCTCGATCCATTCGCCGTCATTGACATTCGCATGATTGTGTGCTATACTCATGACATATTCATAGATACAGTTGACAGGTGAAGGCATGAAATACAGTATCGCATTTTCCTACATTCCCGGAACGGTTCTGCCGCGCACACAGTTTGACTGCGCCACGGGTATGGCGTTTCTCGATCGCATTTTTTATGTAAACGAGACTCTGATGCTGGGCGAGATCCGCTCGGTGACGGGCATTGACACCTCCACGCTCCAGAACTGGGTGAAGCGCGGATGGCTTGCAAATACGGTCAACCGTCGGTACTCCAAGGAACATTTGGCGCGTATCCTGATCATCAACATGTTGCGTCCCGCCATGCAGTTGGAGGAGATCGACCGCCTTCTGCGCTACGTGAACGGACGGCTTGATACGACCGAGGACGACATCATTCCGGATTCCGCATTTTACGATCTCATATGTGCGGCGCTCGACGGCATTGACGACAGACAGGCGGTGACCGAGCGGCGCATACGCGAGGTCGCACGTGACTGCGCCGTTCGCTATGAGCACCGCTCGGAGACCATCCGCATCCGTCTGGAAAACGCCCTTTGCGTCATTGTGCCCGCATGCGTCGCCGCTTGCGTGCTTCGGGATGTTTCGGCGGCGTATCACGGGAACATCCTCGGAAAGTCGTGATCGCGCGTCAGTTCTGCGCGGACTTTTCGCCGCGCCGCAGTGCAAGCGCCACCGTGACGGCGACGGGCAGGGAAAGGATGCTCCAGAACAGGGTGAAAACGGGGCAGACCTGACCTAGGATGTTCCAGCGCCGTGACGAATAATCCCACACTTTCCACCCGAGCCAAAGGTTCACGATACACCCCACCGCAAACTCCACGGCGGTGATGCACATGCCGCACGCGACACAGCGCAGACACAGCGACCTTTTGCGCATGGAGCGGCAGATGCCGCACATGGACACCAGACACAGACCGCCGCACAGGGTCATGGTCCAATGTGTGTAACCGCGAAACAGTACCTCAATGACGCTGTATACCATGGCTCCGAGGGCAAACAGCCACGAAACGGCGCAGATTTTTTTGCTGAGCATGCCGACCTCCGCTCCCCGCACACCGTCCGTCGGCTGTCAGCCCCTCTCGGCTTTGCGCCGATACCCGAATGGTGCGGATATAAATTCAAGAAAATACAGGAAAAGACCCCAAACGCTACTATGAGCGGTTCGGGGTCTTTTTATACATTTCCGACGTGCGGCGATCTGCTTTTTTCGGTGCAAAAGGGAAGTGCGCCGTCTTACAGGACGGGAAGCTCTCCCTGCCCGATGAGATAGTGGATGCGCATGATCGCGGCTTGCGTTTTTCCGTCCGGAAAGTCGCCGCATGCGGCGCGGCGCACTGCCTCGTCGAGATCCATTTGCGAACAGGTGAGGAATTCGTCGGGGTCGAGACTGCTTTCCCCGAAGTGCAGACCGGTCGCATAGTACAGGTGAATGTTCTCGTCAAAGATGGCAGGGGTCGCGAAAAACGAACCGAGCGGTCGGAGTAGGTCAGCTGTCGCTCCCGTTTCCTCCCGAAGCTCCCGCGCGGCGGCATGATCCGGTTCTTCGCCCGGGTCGAGCTTTCCTGCGGGGATCTCGGTCAGCGTCCGTGCAAACGGGTAACGGTATTGGGTCACGAGCAGGAGCTTCCGATCCTTCGTCACGCACCCGGGTGGCGGACGACCTCACGGATGGAGCGGTGTCCGTCCGGCAGGTCCACGGTGTCCCGCACCAAATGTACGACCCTGCCCAAGAAGATCTCCTCATGCCCGCATTGCTTTTCCCATAATTCCATGTTCTGCGTCACTCACTTTCCGAATTATTCGATTTTACACCATTATAACGCCCGCCCGCTGATATTTCAAGCAAAAAAGGGAAATTCTCTTGAAAAAAGCGTATGAATTTGGTATAATGACAGGGTACGCCCCCCGGCGTATCACAAAAAAAGAAAAGGTGCGGCGTTTGGGCTGATGTTTGTGCCC
>USTB01000091.1 GCA_900557635.1 uncultured Eubacteriales bacterium | reverse complement strand
CAAAACGGAACAAGCCGATGGAACCCCAGTTTACACCGCCGATAATCAGGAGGATCAAAGCGATTCTGTCCAGCATACAATCCACGCTCCTTTGCTAAATTTGGGTACAAGCATAGCATGGACACAAAACCGCAGAATTATACATGCATGCGATTTGGAAACGAAAAGGGAAGCAAAAGCGGAGTGGAAAAGAAAGCAAAGGGCGGAACGAAAAAGAAAACGAAAAAGAAGGACGAAAAAAGAAGAACGGATCACGCCGCTTTCGTTTTTTTTGCGGACGTGATCCGTTTTTGCCGATATTTGGATTTGATTTTTTCAGGCGGCGGGAGCAGGCTCTGCGGTATCGGTCGGTACGTCGGTCACGGGCGAATCGGTTACGGGTGCGTCGGGATTGACGGGAGAAAACTCGCCGACGAAGCTCACAGTGATATTGCCCCGATATGCCGTGATCTGCAGGAACGCGGTGCTGACATCGAGCATGGGCGGGCAATAGGACGAGCCGCGCTCACTGCCGTCATAGCTGACGACACCCTCGTTGCACACCAGCTCCACATTGCGGGAATTGAGGCGGGATGCCCGTACCTGCGCGTTGCCCGTGCCGAGCGTGACGCGGAGTGCGCCGTTTACCAAATCTCCGTCATAGCTGAAATTGCCGCGCTCGATATCCGCGTTGAGAGCGGAAAAGCCGTTGGATTCGGTCACGGTGCAGTCGCCCGAATTGATCTTAAGGTTGAAGTCCGCCGCGACGTTGCACTCCTTCATGATGATCTGTCCCGTGCCGAGCGTGATGTCCAGACGCTTCACGGTTTCGGTGTCGGAAAGGTAAACATTGACGATCTTTTCGCGCTCATTGTCCGAATTGAAGCGGAAATACTGGCGCATGCCGTCAAATTTCAGACCGTCGCTCAGCAGGGTAAAGATCGAGGTCAGGTCGGTAAAGTCCACGGAATCCGCAAGCGACACCGCGCCGCCCGTCTGGGAGTAGCGATAGGAATTCGTGGGGAAATTGTACATTTCGATGTAAGAGCTTTGCGCGCCGCCGATGATGTTGACGGTCGCTTCGCTGAGGCGCAGATCGATGCGGTTGACCGATGAGCCGGTGACCGCGTATTGCACCACATAATTTCCGTCGGCGTCGGAATTTTCAAACAGTGCGATATCCTGCTCCTTTGCCTGCGCGGAAGCTACGGCACAGGTCACGGTACCGCACAGGATCAGTGCGGCGGCAACGATGAGAAATATGATTGATGTGGGTTTCATCCGAATAACCGTCCTTTCCTGTTACTTCTTTTCGCCCTGTGTCAGACACAGCTTTTTCAGCTTGGTGATCCAGCGGCGGAGCTGACGCAGTGAGAAGCGCGAGAACACGTTCATGCGACGGATGACCCATGGCATGAAGCGAACGGCGCCGTTATACAGCAGGACGCCCAGCGCGAGGGATACACCAGCAACGACTAAGGCAAGACCGATCTCGTACCAAGCGATGGGCGCGGCGATGGTGAGCTGTGTAAAGCCGTAGATAATGCCGACCAGCGAGCAGCCTGCGCCGAACACGATCACCGACACCAAAACGGCGATCAGAACGCCGATGGAGATGCCCAGTACGGCGTACACCAAGCCGTAGAGCAGAGCGACTGCGGCGAGCACGGGAATCCACAGGATGGCGCTTGTCGCGCACAGTCCCCAGAACATGGGGCAGGACGGGACATATTCCTCGAACATGCTGTCATCCAAGGTGAAATCAGTGGTGAGGGCTTCGGGTTCCTCGGGTGCGGGAGCGGCATGTGCGTCCGCAGACTGTGCGTTGGAGGGACGTGCCGTCTGATGCACGGCGGGCATATCCACCCGTGTCGCCTCGGCGTTGACCGGCGGTTCGGTCGGCTCTGCCGCAACGGTGGTCTGCTCGGTCACGGGTTCCGCCTCTGCTTCTGCCTCGATTTCTGCATTTTTGGCGGGGCTTGCCGTCTGTTTCTCTTCGGTCTTTCCGACGGGGGAAAATGCGGCGGTGGTTTCGGTTTTTGGCTCCGGCTCGGCGTCGGTGTCGAATTCACCGTCTACCGGAAACACGAAATCCTCGGTGTCCGATGCGGTGTCGCCGTCCGACGTGTTCTGCCCGACGGCAGGGAATTGTCCTGTTTGCGGACGGAGAAAGTCCAGCTCGAATTCTCCGGTTACGTCATCGTCCAAGCCGAGCGCGCTGAGGCGGCTCTCCTCGGTATCGTCTTCCGCCGAAGAGTCCTTGGCGGCTTCGTTTCCGTCCTCTGCCGACTGCGCGGTTTCAAACTCACGGGTCGTGCTCCCCTGCGGCTCTTCGGGCACGGGATCAAAGGATGCGGTCGCCTGTGCGACGAGATCCGCGTCCGGAAACGGTTCCTCGGCGCGGCTCTTTTTACGCGCGATCAGATTCACGATGTTCCGCGCGATGGCGTCCATGGAATCAAAGCCGTTGATCTGCTGGCTCACTTCCTCATCGGACAGCGTATTAAAATAGCGTTCAAACTGCTTGATGTAGCGTGCGGATTCGTCCTCTCCCACGCCGAGCCTGACCAGCTTTTCGCGCAGAGAATCCAAAAATGTCTGTTTCTCCATCTCGGCACCTATTCCTTTTTGTCCGACGGCATGCGCCGATGTCGGACGGCAATTTATAAAAATAACGTTGACAAGGCAAGAAAAAGCAATTATAATATACCTGTTTACGATTATAACAGATTCAGGAGAAAATTGCAAGATGAGAATGAGAAAAAAGAAGCACGGCGCCGAAAGACTTTCGGCATGCGGGGAATTGTTCTACGATCAGGGCGCGGGCACCTTTGATTCCGCGCGTCCGCTCCATTTGGAGATCGGGTGCGGCAAGGGCGCGTTTATCTGCACCATGGCGGCAAAATATCCCGATGTGAATTTTATAGCCGTGGAAAAAATATCCGATGTCCTGCTGCTTGCCATGGAGCGTGCAAAGCGGGAGGAGCTGAAAAATCTTCGCTTTCTCAACTGCGACGCTGCCGTGCTCGGGGAAAAGCTCCCGCCGCACAGCCTGTCCCGAATCTATCTCAATTTCAGCGATCCGTGGCCGAAAAAGGGACACACCAAGCGTCGGCTGACCTATCGCACCTATCTGAACCTGTACCGCGAGCTGTTGCGCGAGGGCGGCAGTGTGGTGCAAAAGACCGACAATCCCGTGCTGTTCGACTTCTCGCTGGAGGAATTTCCCGCCTGCGGCTACACCCTCAAAAACGTGACCCGCGACCTCCATCACAGTATATGGGAAGAGGATAACGTACATACCGAGTACGAGGATCATTTTGCGTCTATGGGGATGCCCATTCACCGCTTGGAGGCGTGGCTCTGAAGTCCGCTCCCCGCAACGGGCGGCGCGGTCATTCCGCTTCCAGCGCTTCCAGGGTCTCGTACAGGGACAGAAGAGAGGTTTCCGCCTGCTCCCGTTCGTCGCTGAGCGCGGCAATCGCCTTGTAGTCGGTCGCGGCTTCGCCCTCCATCCTGCGGTCGATGTCGGCGATCAGCTCCTCCAGACGTGCGATCTCCCGTTCCGTATTCCGTCGTTTGGCTTCCAGACGGCGGATGTCGGAGCGGTTCTTTTTCGTTTCGAGGAACTTTTCCTTTTCTGCCGTCGGCGCGGCGGCTACTGCGGTCGGCTCTTCGGCTTTCTGCTTGGCCTCAAACTGCAAAAATTCCTCATATCCGCCGCGAAAATCGTACAGCTCCTGTCCGGCGGTGCGGAAGGCGAGGATGCGGGTGGCGAGCTTTCGGACGAAGTAACGGTCATGGGACACGGCAAGGATCGTGCCGTCGAACTGCAGGAGTGCGTCCTCCAATGCCTCGCGGGAGGGGATGTCCAGATGGTTGGTCGGCTCGTCCAGAACCAGAAGATTCATGCGGGACAGCAGGAGCTTTGCCAATGTCAGGCGCGCTTTTTCGCCGCCCGAGAGCATTTCCACCTTTTTGTTTACGTCGTCTCCGGTGAACAGAAAGAGCGCCAAGGTGTTGCGGATCTCGGTCTGGGTGCGGTCGCGGTAGGTTTCCCAAAGCTCATCGAGCACCGTGTTTTCGGGGTTGAGGTTCTGATTTTCCTGATCGTAGTAGCCGATGTTGACATTGGAGCCTAACTCCAGCTCGCCGCTGTCGGGGGAGAGGTGTCCCGTTACGATTTTGAGCAGGGTGGATTTGCCGCATCCGTTCTGTCCCACAAGAAATGCGTGGTCACCGCGCCGGATGAGAAAATTGACGTTGAAAAAGAGCGGTCTGCCCGGAAAACTGCGGCTCAGCCGATGTGCGATGACCACATCGTTTCCGCTTTCGCCCGACGAGGTGAACTGCATGCGCACATTTTGCGGCAGTGCCTGCGGACGCTCCACCCGTTCCATTTTGGCAAGCTGTTTCTCGCGGCTTTCTGCGGCGATGATGTTTCGTTCGCGGTTCCAGCGCCGCTGTTGCTCGATGTATGCCTCGATGCGCGCGATCTCACGCTGTTGATTTTTATAGTGCCGCTCGGCAATTTCCCGATCGGTCTTTTTCTGCTCGGCATATTGACTGTAGTTTCCGCGGTACAGCTTGCCGCGGTGATGCTCGATCTCCAAGATCTGCGTCACCGTGCGGTCGAGAAAATAACGGTCATGCGAAATGACGATCACGGTTTTCGGGTAGGCGCGCAGATAGTCCTCGAGCCAGAACAGGGTCTCTCGGTCCAAGTGGTTGGTCGGCTCG
>USTB01000090.1 GCA_900557635.1 uncultured Eubacteriales bacterium | reverse complement strand
AGCGTGCGCCGTCCGCCGGATAAATGCCCGAAAACACCATGGGAAGTGCGCGCTTGAAGCCGGGAAGGGGTTCACTGATGCCGCCCTCGGCATTGGTCACGGTATCGCCCACGCGCGTTTCGGAGATCTCCTTGATGGACGCGGTGAAATACCCGACCTCGCCCGCATACAGTCCGTCGGTGCGGGTCAGCCCGAACGGGGACATCACGCCCACGTCCACAATCTCAAACGCGGCGCCCGTGCTCATCATGCGGATGCGGTCACCGGGACGGATTGAGCCGTCCATCACACGAACCTCCACCACGACGCCGAGGTAGGAGTCATAATACGAATCGAAGATCAGAGCGGACAGGGGCGCGTTTTCGTCCCCCTTCGGCGCGGGGATATCCGAAATAATGTGTGCCATGACATCGGGCACGTTCAAGCCAGTCTTAGCCGAAACTGCGGGACACTCCTCTGCCGGAATGCCGATGATCTCCTCGATCTCGTTTCGGCATGCCTCCACGTCGGCGGACGGCAGATCGATCTTATTGATCACGGGTACGATCTCCAGATCCGCGTCCACCGCAAGATAAGCGTTGGCAAGGGTCTGCGCCTCGATGCCCTGCGTGGCATCCACCACAAGCAGTGCGCCCTCGCAGGCGTTGAGGGAGCGCGACACCTCATAGTTGAAGTCCACATGACCGGGCGTGTCGATGAGGTTGAGGTAATAGGTCTCGCCGTCGGGCGCGTCATACCGCAAATGCACGGCGCGCGCCTTGATGGTGATGCCCCGTTCCCGTTCGAGATCCATATTGTCAAGAAGCTGTGCCTCCATTTCCCGCGCGGAAACGGCACGGGTCAGCTCCAGAATGCGGTCTGCAAGCGTGGATTTTCCGTGGTCGATATGCGCAACAATGGAAAAATTCCGAATTTTCGAGCGGTCATAAGCCATAGTACAAACGGTTCCTTTCAGCACAGCGGGAAAGCGATGTGCAAACGGGCACACTCACCCAATATAATCGAATTTATTATACATGATTCGCGACGGAAAATCAAGTATTTTTGTACAGCTTTTGCATCGCTTTTGCGCAAACTGCGGACAAGAGCGGCAAAAGCACCGACCGGAGCGGGATCCGGTCGGTGCATGGGACGAAAAACGCGAAAAAATCGAGGAAATCGGAGAAAGCGGAAACGGTCGGTCAATCCTCGCGGGTGAGGCGCGCATAGGTCGCCATGAGCTTCTTGGTTCCCACCCGATCGAAGGCGATCTCATACAGAATATCGCTTCCCAGATCGGTCGCCGAAAGGATGTCCCCTCTGCCGAACGAGGCGTGGTACACCGAATCGCCCGGTGCGAACCGTTCAAGCGACGACTTGGACTGCGGTGCAACAGGGGTTCTCGGACGGCGGAAGCCGAAGGTCTGTGCGTTGGGGTCCGGCGGAGGCGGCGTCTCCTGCTTCACGCTCCCCTCGGGCATCTCCGCCAAAAAGCGGGACGGATGGTTATACTGCGTTCTGCCGTAGAGCAGACGCTCGCGGCAGTGGGTGATCACCAGACGCTGACGGGCGCGGGTCACAGCCACATACGCAAGCCGCCGTTCCTCCTCCAGATCCGCCGGATCGAGGGCGGACTGCATGCCGGGGAAGAGATTCTCCTCCCAGCCCGGCAGAAAGACCACAGGGAATTCCAGACCCTTGGCGCTGTGTATGGTCATCAGGACGGCGGCGTTTCCGTCGCTGTCGTAGCGGTCGATATCGGAGATCAGCGCGACCTCCTCCAAAAAGCTCTGCAGAGTCGCCTGCGGATTGGACTGCTCATATTCCACGGCGTTGGAGATCAATTCCTCGCAGTTCTGCAAACGGTCCTTGCCCTCTTCACCGCCGATCTCGAGCATATGACGGTAGCCCGTGCGGTCGATGGTCTGTCGGATGGTTTCACTGATCGAGGTCTCCTGCGAAACGGCGCGCAGATCGCCGATCAGCTCCACAAATTCCCGCAGTCTTGCCGCCGCTGTCCGAAGCGCCACATAGCTGTCGGCGTTCCGCATGATCTCCGCCATGGAGACCCCCTCGGTGCGCGCCAGCGCCTCCACCGCCGCCACCGTGGTGTCGCCGAGCTTACGCTTCGGCTCGTTGATGACCCGCTTAAGACGCAGATCGTCGGTCGGGTTGACGATGAGGCACAGATAGGACAGAATGTCCTTGATCTCCTTGCGCTCGTAGAAGCGCATGCCGCCCAGAACGCGATAAGGGATGCCGCTCCGTGCAAACACCTGCTCAATGGCGTTGGACTGTGCGTTGGTGCGGTACAGGACGGCAAAATCCGAGAAGGGTCGTCCCTCGCGGCGCGAAAGCTGACTGATCATATGCGCGATGTATCTGCCCTCTTCGTTCTGATTGTCGCACGGGTGCACCACCACACGGTCGCCCTCTCCGTTTTGGGTGAACAGGGTCTTTTTGCGTCTGCCCGCATTATGGGAAATGATGCCGTTTGCGGCATCGAGGATGCACTGGGTGGAGCGGTAGTTCTGCTCCAGCTTCACGATGCGGGCATCGGGCATGTCCTTTTCAAAATTGAGGATATTTTCGATGCATGCGCCGCGGAATTTATAAATGCTCTGATCGTCGTCGCCCACCGCCATCAGGTTGCGGTGGAAGCCGGACAGGAGCTTGATCAGCTCATACTGGGCGCGGTTGGTGTCCTGATACTCGTCCACGCACACATAGCGGAAGCGATGCTGATAATAGGAGCGGGCGTCCTCGCACTGTGAAAGCAGACGGACGGTGCGCACGATGATATCGTCGAAATCCACCACGTTTGCCTCCTCCATGCGGGCGGCACAGGCGCGCCACACGCGGGCGGCGACATTGAGACGGAAATCGGTCTTTGCGCCCGCCTCCATGTCCTCAGGGGTCTGAAGCTGATCCTTTGCGCGCGAAATAAGGGAGAGCGCCGCCTTTGGCGCCAGCATTTTTTCGTCGATGTTCAGATCCTTCATCACGGCGTTGACCAGACGCTTGCAATCGTCGGTATCGTAAATGGTAAAGCCCGGACGAAGACCCGCCTCCTCGGCATACCGCCGCAACATGCGCAGGCACACCGAATGGAAGGTTCCCGACCAGATATCGGCGGCGCTTGAGCCGACCGGCAGAGTGCCCACCGTCTTTTCCAGCCGCTCGGTCATTTCCTTTGCCGCCTTATTGGTAAAGGTGATGGAGAGGATCGCCCAGGGGGGACAGCCGTCACCCGAGAAGCTCTGCAACAGACGGAGCTGTTCCTCACGCTCACCGTTCACGGCGGCGCGCAGGGCGTTCACGTCCTCCTGTGTGATGCCGAACGGAACTGCGGTGTCCGCATAGGTATCCCCGAAGCGGATAATGTGCGCGATGCGGTTTGCCAGCACCGTGGTCTTACCCGAGCCTGCGCCCGCCACCACCAGAAGAGGTCCCTTCACCGCAAAAAGCGCCTCGCGCTGTGCGGGGTTCAAATCGGCATAGTAAGCCTCAAACAGCTTGCACCGCGCATCCAAAAAGTCGTATTGCAATTGCAGATCCTGTGTCTCGTTCATGGCGTTCCTCCGTTTTCGTCCCCTCTATTATACCTCTTTTTAACAAATTTTGCAAGGGATTTTTTCTTTTTTTGCGCGCCCTTGACATCCCCGCCGTGTCGTGCTACAATAAGCAGAGAAGAAAACAGGATCCCACATTTCATCACGGAAGGACGTTTTTTCCATGCAAAAAAGAAATCTGTATCCCATGCGGCTCAAGCCGGTTTACAAGGACATTATCTGGGGCGGCACCCGTCTCATCACCGATTTTCACAAGGACGACTGCACGACGCCCCGCTTGGCGGAGTCGTGGGAGCTGACCGTACATCCCGACGGCATGAGCGTCATCGCGGACGGCGAATACGCAGGTATGACCTTGGGAGAATATCTCGGTTGCGGGTACGATTTTCCCGTGCTGATCAAATTTATCGACGCAAACGACCGTCTCTCCGTTCAGGTGCACCCCTCAAATGAGTACGCACTGCGTGTAGAGGGCGAGTACGGCAAGACCGAAATGTGGTACATCGTTGACTGCGACCCCGGCGCGGAGCTTCTCTACGGCTTCAAGCACGAGATAAGCAAGGAGGAGTTCGCGGAGCGCATCGCGAACAATACTCTGCTTGAAGTTACAAACAACGTTCCGGTACACAAGGGCGACGTGTTCTTCATTGAGAGCGGAACTCTGCATGCAATAGGCAAGGGAATCCTCATTGCTGAGATCCAGCAGAATTCCAACACCACCTACCGTATCTACGACTACGGCAGAGTTGGCAAGGACGGCAAGCCCCGTGAACTCCACGTTGAGAAGGCGAAAGAAGTCACCAACCTTGTGCCTCCGAAGTACCCGACCACCGCTCAGGGCGCTCCCACAGCCATCGAGGGCGGCAAGGAGACGCTGCTGCGCTCCTGCGAGTATTTCAATGTAAACAAGCTGGAGCTTGACGGCACCACAAAGCTCACAGCGGGCGAAGGCTCGTTCAATTCCCTGCTCGTGCTCGACGGAGCATTTGAGATCGCGGCAGGCTCTGAGAAGGCTGCGGCAAAGAAGGGCGACAGCCTGTTCATCACCGCCGGCACTGGCGAGTACACCGTAACCGGTAAGGGAACAATTATTCTCACCGACATCATCTGAACCTGACAGGAGGCGCAGCATGGCAAACATGGAGAGACGCCTCGGCATAGACATCGTCCTCCGACACGCCGCACTCAACCATCTTCTTCT
>USTB01000089.1 GCA_900557635.1 uncultured Eubacteriales bacterium | reverse complement strand
AGTGTTCCTTTCCCGCAATCATGATAAAACTGCGGGGCAAACCGCAAACACAGATTGCCCGCAGATTGAAATCATTTTATTGTACCACGTTTTCAGGCGAAAATCAATCATTTTTTGCCGGAAAAGGCAATTTTTCGCAGAATGTTATACTTGCACAAATTCCGACAGATAATGAGGGTGTTCTCGGTCAAATGTGCGCAGTGCTTCGGTATATTGCTCGGGTCGGTGGTCGTGAATTCCGCCGCCGCGCCGCCCTACGCGAAGCATATTGCCCACATGACGGTATCCGAACACGGCGGGCGGCAGATGGGTCACAAGGTCGCCGCCGCAGCGCACCACCGTAAAGTTTTTCCAACGGTCATGCAGACCGCACACGAAGCACGGACCGAAATACACACGCGGCGCACCGAAGCCAAAGCCGTGCAAGCCGTGATCGCGCAAATCCGGACGGCGATACCACACAAATTCATGGGCAAGCACAGCCAGCGCGGCGCCGTGCGAATATCCCACCACCGTAATATGCCGAATGCCCGGGTCGGTGATCATATCCGCCACGGCATCCTCAGCCGATTTCCAGACCCGTAAAAAACCGCGGTGACAGTACCACGTATGCTTCATGTCGCGGTACGGCGCGGCGGGAAAATCGAAATTATTTCTCCAGTCCTCGCATCCCCTGCTCCATTGAAATAAAAGATACAAATTGCGGTGCTCCCTTTGTGCGCAGTAGCTCACGGCATTTTCTCCCTCGGTGTACTGCGCCTCCAGGCATCGCCGAAACAACCCCTCCAGTCCTCCGTACGTTCCTTCCGCCATTTCAGACACACCCCTTCCCTGTTTTCATCCTATGCGGTGCAGAGAGAAAAAGTGCGCACGGCGAAAAACCGAAGCAGGATAGCTCCGCGTTTTTTCAACAAAAATTCCCATTTATATTTAACACGGACATGCTCATAATAATAGCAGAACCGCAAGGTTCCATTCAAGATAGATTGAAAACAAAAGATGCACAAAAGGAGATTTGCAAAAATGGCAACGATTCCTGAAGCAAAGAACGCACTTGAAAAGTTCAAGATGGAAGCCGCTAACGAAGTCGGTGTTACCCTGAATCAGGGTTACAACGGCGACCTGACTGCTCGTCAGGCAGGTTCTATCGGCGGTATGATGGTTAAGAAGATGGTCGAGAAGTACGAAAACGACCTCAAGGCTTCCAAATAACCAGAAAAAACCATCGCAAAATGTTCCGCCGAGCATACGTTCCGCGGAATGCGAAAAGCTCACACGATCTGTGTGAGCTTTTTGTTTTAACCAAGCGGCGGCGCGTACATATACTGAAAGGGAGAATACACGGAACTCCGCATTTCCGCGAGAACAACGATGCGGCGAAAAAGCAAAAAACGTCAAAAGGCTATTGACTTTCGCACAATGAACCGTTATAATAGTCAGGATTTTCGGAAACGGAGAGTATTATGGAAAAGGCACAGAATTTCGGCAGAACCATCCGCGCGTCCTACGCGGGATATGTGGTACAAGCCATCATCAACAATTTCGCACCCCTGCTGTTTTTGACATTTGAGAACAGCTACGGCATCAACAGCGCAAAAATCGCATTTTTGATCACCCTGAATTTCGGGTGTCAGCTTCTCATCGACTATCTTTCCGCATTTTTCATCGACCGTCTGGGACAGCGCATCTGTATTGTCGCGGCGCATGTATTTGCCGCGCTCGGTCTGATAGGCTTGGGCTCTCTACCCGATCTTATGCCGAACCCGTATGCGGGACTGGTGATCTCCGTTGTCACATACGCCGTCGGCTCCGGTCTGATCGAGGTCATGGTCAGCCCCTTAGTCGAGGCATGTCCCACAAAGAACAAGGGTGCCGCCATGAGCCTCCTGCACTCGTTCTACTGCTGGGGTCAGGTGTTTGTGGTGCTGATATCCACCCTGTTCTTTGTCGCCTTCGGCATCGAAAACTGGAAAATTCTGTCCATGCTTTGGGCGATCCTGCCCCTGATCAACGGCGTGGTTTTTATGACCGTGCCGCTTGCCACGCTCACCGAGGACGGGAAAAGTCAGCCCTTCCGCATAATTGCGCGGCATCGCGAATTCTGGGCATTCATCGTCATGATGATGTGTGCGGGCGCCGCAGAAATCGCCATCAGCCAGTGGGCATCCGCCTTTGCGGAAGCGGGACTGGGTGTGAATAAGACATTCGGGGATCTGCTCGGTCCCTGCGCGTTTGCAGTCCTTATGGGCTTGGCGCGCCTGATGTTCGGCATATTTGGCGCGCGCATCAATCTGAAACGGTTCATGCTTTTTTCGGCGATCCTGTGCGTGGTGTCCTATCTCATCACGTCACTTACTCCCCAGCCCATAGTCGCCCTGCTCGGCTGTGCGTTATGCGGTCTGTCCGTGGGCATCATGTGGCCCGGGACGCTCAGCCTTGCCTCGGCGCGTCTCCCAAAATGCGGCACTGCTATGTTCTCCTTCCTTGCGCTGGCGGGAGACTTGGGATGCGCTTCCGGTCCTGCGATCGTCGGGGTCGCGTCCGACATGCGAACCGGCATCCTCTATGCCATTGTGTTCCCCGTGGCACTGACCGTCCTTCTTGCCTTCCTGAGTTTTTCGGGAAAGCGGAAGAAGCAGAATTGACCTTTTCCCGAATCTCATACCGTTCAATTACAAAGATCCGTATGCGCGGTTCTCACAAAACCGAAAAGCATACGGATCTTTTATATTCGATATCGGAACGTCAGGGGCGGACGGCTGTGCGAAGTCCCCCGCGTCGGGCGTGCCGTC
This sequence comes from uncultured Eubacteriales bacterium, assembly GCA_900557635.1. The sequence continues at coordinate 1,973 of USTB01000089.1, read as the reverse complement.
AGCCCGTTCGGCTGACGGCACTGGGACTCGGCGCGGCGATACTCAGCGTAAAAATTTCATGAAACGCAAATGCGCCGATCCCACGGCGCGGCAAGCCGCGCCGTCCCGACGCGGGGAACGCGAACATGCGCACATATCCGAAGTGCGGCAAATACGCAACTTACGCATGCACAGATGGGCTGTCGTCAGCGATACGACTGCGCAGAAAAGAACAAATCAAATCCGCACTTTCCTCCACCCCAACCGAGGAATTCACCATCAAGTCGAAATGCGCGCGGAATCCGAACGCTTGAGGTTGCGCTCCGTCTTCTCGCGGCTGTCGCCGTATACCTCCATCAGACGCCCGATGCGGTACTCCTGCGGCGCGTATAGGATAAGCGCCAGGGGCGTGCCGACACCAGCATACTCGTCCGACACCTTTTTATCGCCGACGCCTAACTTGGACGCCATCACCGTGTTGATCCCCACGCCCGTTCCCACCGCAATGGCGATCATGAGAAGCTGAAGCGGATATACAATGGAAAGCGCCGTCAGCCCCGCCTGGGTATCGTGCCCCACGAACAGGCTGTCCACAATGTTGTAAAGCGCCTGAATGAGCTGAGCCGCCATGACGGGCGGCGCCAGACGCATCAGTATATTGCCGATTTTATCTTTCCCGAAATCCGGTGCGGTTTTAACCAAGCTATCCTTTCTCAAATACGTCAAACAGGGAGCCGAAAAACAGGCTCCCTCAAATTCTCATTTTAATTCGTTGCGGGTCTATGCCCGCGTCACACGATCATCCGTTGCACAAACGTTGCGACAAGCGGAATGGTCATAGCAGACAGCACCGTGGACATGCCCACAATGTGCGAGGCAAACTGCGGTTCGATGTCATATTTCTCGGCAAACACGCCCGCATTGGCGGCAGACGGCAGAGCCGCGATCATGACGGCAAAAATCAGGACATCATACGGCAGACCGACCGTCTTACCGATCAGCGCGACCGCAAACGGGAACACCGTCAGCTTCAGCGCACACAGATAATAGACCTTCCCGCAGGTAAACAGTTTTTTCGGAGGAATCGTGGCAACGATCCCGCCGATGATCAGCATGGTGACGGGCGTGCAGAGGTTGCCTATGGTGTTCATGGCGTCGGTAATGGGCACAGGAAGCCTCTGCCCTATCCCCGTGACAAACAGAAAAATGCCGATAAAGCACGGGACACTGCCGAAGTTGATGAGCGCCTTTTTGGGATTCATGCGGATGCTCGGATCGACCCGCCCGAGCAGATACAGACCGTAGGAAAACTGAATGATATTGTATGCGATCACATAAATGGCGCACCAGAACGCGCCCTGCTGACCGAACGCCGCCTCCATGAGCGGAATGCCGATGAAGCCGCAATTCACAAACAATAACGAAAACTCAGCGATCTTCCGTTCCCGCGGTGCGCGAAACGGCAGGACGGACAGACGTGCGAATACGGCAAGAAGAACATGTACGGCAAAGGAAATGAGCAATATGAAGCCGCCCATACGCAGATTTTCCGCAGAATACGGAATGGCGATGACCTTGGACACGATCATAAACGGCTGTGCCCCGCAAATGACAAGCTGAGACAGCCCGCGTGAAAAACGGTCATCGATCCATTTCAGACGGCGAAAGACATATCCTGCGCAGAGGAGCAGGAACATGGTTATGACCTTGTTGATTACGTTTGCGGTATCCATGCTGTCAGTTCGTCCGCTCCGCTTCCTTTAATTTTTCCCGGACCGCCATCAGGTCGCGCATCATGTCGGCACGGCGGGACGGATCCCGCAGAAGAAGGGACGGATGATAGACGGCGCACATTTCCATGCCGCCGCGGCGGAACCATTTTCCGTGATCCCGCGTAATGCGGAAATCGGGCGAAATAAGACGCATTGCCGCGATCCTGCCAAGACACACCAGAATGCGCGGACGCACCAGACGCACCTGATTGCGCAAATAAT
>USTB01000088.1 GCA_900557635.1 uncultured Eubacteriales bacterium | reverse complement strand
CGAGGGCGGGCAGCTGCTCCTGCGCGGCCTGAGCGGCGGCTTCGGCGGCGGCTTTGATCTTCTCCTCCAGAATGCCGATATCATGGCGCTTCAGGATCTGTCCGAAGATATAATCGAACCGCGATGCGGAGTTGTCCAGAAGCTGACCGAACCGTGCGGCGCCGTAGGTCTTGATGTATTCGTCGGGGTCTTTTGCGCCTTCCATGCGGAGCACGCGGGCTTCGACCCCTGCGGCTTCCAGAATCGAAAGGGCTTTTTGTGCGGCGCGCTGTCCCGCCTCGTCCGCGTCGTAGGATATGATCACATGGTCGGTATAGTGGCGGAACAGGCGCGCGTGCTCGGGCGTGATGGCGGTCCCCAGTGTTGCGACCGCCTGCGGGAAGCCTGCGGCGTGCATGGCGATGACGTCCATGTAGCCCTCGCACAGCACCAGACCTTTTTCGGTATGGTTCTTGGCGTAGTTGAGCGCGTACAGAATACGGCTCTTATGAAAGGCTGGCGTATCCGATGAGTTCAGATATTTCGGCTTGGAATCGTCCATGACGCGTCCGCCGAACGCCACGACATTTCCCGCAACATCGATGATGGGGAACATGACGCGGTTGCGGAAAAGGTCGTAGAGCCTTCCCGTTTTCTCGGATCGCCTTGCAAGGTAGCCCTCAATCTGCTCGTCCTCGGTGTAGCCGAGACGGGTGAGCCGATCGGTCAGTGCGCCGAATCCGTCCGGTGCGAAGCCGAGACCGAAATGGCGGATGACGGCAGGGGACAGTCCCCGCTTTTTTGTGAGATAGTCCAGTCCCACGCCGCCCTGCATGAGACAGCTGTGATAGAAGCGCGCCGCCTCCCGATTCATTTCCAGGGTGCGTTTTCGCTTATGGGCGAGGGACGCGTCCCCGCTGTCGGGATGGTAGTCGATGCCCGCGCGGCGGGCAAGCATTTCCAGTGCGGCGGGAAAATCTAAATTCTCCGCCCGCATGACAAAGGAGAGGACGTCGCCGCCCGCCCCGCATCCGAAGCAGTAAAAGGAGCGTGTCGCCGGAAAAACCGTGAACGAAGGGGATTTCTCCGAATGGAAGGGACATAGCCCGTTATAATTGACGCCCGCGCGTTTGAGGTTGACATAAGAGGATATGACTTCCACAATGTCACTGCGATAACGTATCTCTTCCACAATGGAATTGTCCACAGCCATGTCTCATCCTCCTCTCTGCGGGATCAGTCCGGCGGCTGAGCGCGTCCGCTCCACACCGACGGGATAAAGAGCCGCTTGAAATCGTTGATGGCGTAGCGGTCGGTCATGCCCGCGATGTGGTCGCATGCCGCACGCTCCACCGATTCCGTTCGGCAGATCTCATCGTAATCGTAGCCCATTTCCATCTGCTCGGGATGGGATACGTAGTGGTAGTACAACTGTTCAAGCATGGATTCCGCCTTGCCCTCCTCGCCCTTTGCGGCGGGGTTGGTATATACGGCGTCGAACAGGAATTCATGAAAGCTGTCGCACAGTGCCTGTGTGCGGTCGTCCATGCCGATGTCGGGCTGTCCGGCGGAGGCGTCGATGATGGCGCGCACCAGACAGTCGATGCGCTGACCGTGGGTCTGTCCCAAGCCGGATCGGATATCGGCGGGGATGTCCTCGACCGATAATATGCCTGCACGTATCGCATCGTCCACGTCGTGGTTCATATATGCGATACGGTCGGCAATGCGGACCACTCTGCCCTCCAGCGTGACGGCGCATCCGTTGGTGTGTTGCAGGATGCCGTCCCGAACCTCTTCGGTCAGGTTCAGCCGCTCCAGGCGATCCACCACGCGCAGGCTCTGCTTGTAGTGCGCGAAATCCTGCGAAAAGCACCGCCGCAAAACCCGTTCTCCGGCATGTCCGAAGGGGGTGTGTCCCAGATCGTGTCCCAGTCCGATCGCCTCGCACAGATCCTCGTTTAAGCACAGAGCGCGCGCGATGGTGCGGGCGATCTGCGTGACCTCGAGGGTGTGGGTCAGGCGGGTGCGGTAATGGTCGTCTGCCGGCGACAGAAACACCTGTGTCTTGTGCATCAGACGGCGGAACGCCTTGCTATGTATGATCCGGTCACGGTCCCGTTGAAATTCCGTGCGGATGGAATCGGGAGAGATCGGCTCCGCCCGTCCGCGTGTGTCCGCCGAGCAACAGGCGTAGGGCGACAGAACCGCCCGCTCCCGTTCGATCTGACGCTCTTTTTCGGTCATACAGTCACCCCGTTTCTCTCATCTGTATATAAGATAGTGCGCATGCCCCCGAAATTACTTTTTTCGGGAGAGATTTTTTCACAAAATGATATCGGAAATGCGATCACTCTGCGTTTTCCCAGTTGTGGTAGACCTCGAGCACGTCGTCGTTGTCCTCCAGATGATCCAGAAGCAGCTGCATATGGCGGATATCGTCCTCGTTTTCCAGGGTGACATAGTTGGACGGAATCTGATCGGACTCAGCCGACAGAATTTCGTAGCCCCTGGAAACCAGTGCGTCGCGCACGGCGTACAGGTCGGACGGCTCGGTGTAGATCTCATATGCCTCGTCGCCGGGGATAAAGTCGGCGGCGCCTGCCTCCAGAGAATCCTCCATGAGCTGATCCTCGTCCACGGAATCCTGCTTTTCCACAATGATCACGCCCTTCTCGGAGAAGAGGTAGGACACGCATCCGGACGAGCCGAGGTTGCCGCCGAACTTATCGAAATAGTGGCGCATGTCCGAGGCGGTGCGGTTGCGGTTATCGGTGGAGGTCTCTACAATGACGGCGATGCCGGAGGGACCGTAGCCCTCGTAGGTGATCTCCTCGTAGTTTGCGCTGTCGGCGGAGGAAGCCTTTTTGAGCACACGCTCGATGTTGTCGTTGGGCACGTTGTTTGCCTTTGCCTTGGCGATCAGATCCTTGAGCTTGCTGTTGGACGCGGGATCGGCACCGCCCTCCCGAATTGCGATCGCCATTTCCTTACCGATCTTGGTGAAGATCTTGGCGCGCTGCGCATCGGTTTTTTCCTTTTTGTGCATGATATTTTTCCATTTGCTATGTCCGGACATGATAATTCTCCTTAATATAAACTGTTATTGTTTCCTTATTTTATGATGTTCCCGGGGTGTCGCGCTCAGATCTTTGCGATCTTTTTGAGGCAGATCAGATCGAACGCAGAGCCGAGCACCGAGCGGGTCGCCGCCACCAGTGCCACACGGAAGGTGCGCACCTCGGGGCTGTCGGCGGAAAGGATCTGGCATTCGTGGTAGAAGCGGTTGAAATCGGCGCAGACATCGAGGATATAGCGCGCGATGACCGACGGCTCATACTCGTTGAGCGCCTGCTGTAGCTTTTCGGGGTACAGGGACAGGGTTTTGAGCAGTGCCTTTTCCTCGGGCGCGGTGACGCTTCCGCACAGAGCGGGCTGCTCTCCCGCCTTTTCCAGAAGCGAACAGCAACGGGCGTAGGTGTACTGCACATACGGTCCCGTATTGCCCTCAAAGGAAAGCGCGTCCTGCATCACGAAGTTGATGTCCTTGATGCGGTTGTTCGCCAGATAGTAAAAGACGATGGCGCCCACGCCCACGGCTTCAGCTGCTGCGTCCAGATCGGGCAGATCGGGGTTCTTCTCGGTCATGATGTCGTGCACCTTTTCGATCGCCGAGGCGAACAGATCGCGCAGAAGAATGACGTTACCGGTACGCGTGGCGAGCTTTTCGCCGTTGATGCTGACCGTTCCGTAGGGAACGTGGATCAGCTTGTTATACCAGTCGTAGCCCATCAGCTCCACGACCTTGAACCACTGTGCGAAATGCAGGCTCTGACCGGCAGAGGTGACATAAATGCACTTGTCGAAGTGATAGGTGCGCCAGCGGTATACGGCGGCGGCGATGTCCCGCGTGGGGTACAGGGTGGAGCCGTCGCGCTTCAGGATGAGGCAGGGCGGCATGCCGTATTCGCTCAGATCGACAATGGACGCGCCGTCGTCCAACTTCAGGAGGTTCTTTTCCCGCAACAGCTCTACCTGCTCGGGCATCTTGTCGGTGTAAAAGCTCTCGCCCTTGTAATCGTCAAAGGTGATGCCGAGCTGGGCGTAGGTCTTGCGGTATTCCGCCAGCGACAGCTCGATGAACCAGTGCCACAGGGCAAGATTGTCGGCGTCGCCGTGCTCCAATTTGGTGAATTCGCTCCGCGCCTCGTCGTTGAGGGACGGGTCGTTTTCCGCCTCGGCATGGAAGCGGACGTACAGAGCCACCAATTCGTCGATGCCGCCCTTTTCCGCCTGCTCGCGGCAGCCCCAGCGGCGGAACGCCACGATCAGTTTTCCGAACTGCGTACCCCAGTCGCCTAAGTGGTTGATGCCGACGCAGTGATATCCGGCGAATTCATGCATCTTTTTGATGGAATGTCCGATCACCGTCGTGCCGAGATGCCCGATGTGAAAGGGCTTTGCCACGTTCGGGGAGGAATAGTCGATGACCACGGTTTTTCCGTTCCCGATATCGCTCGAACCGAAGCGCTCTCCCTTTTCCAGAATTTCGGGAAGGAGCTGTTCGGCGTAATACTGCGGATCGATACGGAAATTCAGATATCCGCCGACGGTCTCGACCCGCTCCAGACCGATCTCGCGGCATGCCTCCTCGCCGAACGCCTCCGAAAGCAGGGAAGCGATGAGAGGGGGTGCTTTGTGCATGGTACTGCTGAGCTTGAAGCAGGGAAGGGACAGGTCGCCCTATTTGTCTTCGGGCGGATATTCCAGCAGTGCGGCGATATCCTGCTCCCCGCGCCCGCACAGGGGCGCCACACGGGCGGCGATCCGGCGTTTGATATTCTGCATAATATGTCCTCCACG
>USTB01000087.1 GCA_900557635.1 uncultured Eubacteriales bacterium | reverse complement strand
CCGATTCCCTCACGCGCGCGATAAACCGCGCGCGTCCCGACGCGGGGCGCGAAGTCTGCACAAACCCCGAAAACGAAAAAGGAAACGGGCGAGGTCGTTCGGCACGACTTCGTCCGTTTCCGGTTAAGGCTTTCCGCGCAATGCCGACGGTGGTATTGCGCAGTTGAATTTTGCAAAATATGACTGAAAAGGTGCAAGCAAGCGTGTCATACGCGAATGGCGCGGCAATGCCGATATTACGTCATATAGATCGGCTGTGTTTACCCTTCCTGCATATCCAGATAATGACAGGCGGCAAGCGTAGCAACCGCACCGTCCGAAACGGCGGTGGTAAGCTGACGCACCGATTTAGCGCGACAATCGCCCGCCACGAACAGACCGGGGGTTGGTGTTGTGCAGGACTCGCCAATCGCGGCATAGCCTGCTTCGTCTAAGAGCAGAAGATCGGAAAACAGAGCGTTCTGCGGAAGGTGTCCGATGGCAAGAAACAGTCCCTGCACCGAATACGTCCGTTCGGTATCCTGCTCCCGCACGGTGATCCCCTCGAGCACATCGTTCCCGTGCAACGCGGTGACCGATGCGGGGCGAATCATCTGAATATTTTCCCGTGCCGACGCGCGGTCAACCAGTGCACGGTCCGCACGGAAGGCATCACGCCGATGAATGAGATAGACCCGTCGGCAAAGGTCGGACAGATACAGCGCCTCCTGTAAGGCACTGTTTCCGCCGCCGACTACAGCGACGTCAGCCCCGCGATAGAATTCCCCGTCGCACACAGCGCAAAATGAGACGCCGCGTCCGATCAGCGCTTCCTCGCCCTCCAAGCCAAGTCTTCTCGGTGCGGCACCGGTCGCCGCGATCACGGTGCGCGCCTCATAGGTTTCCCCAAAGGCGGTGGTCACGGTGAAATGATCGTCCTCCCGTGTGACCGAGGTCACTTCGTCCAGCTCGATCTGCGCACCCTGCTCGGTCGCCTGTGCCGTCAGCAGATCTGCCAGCTCCAAGCCCGAAACCGAAGCAATGGCGGGATAGTTTTCCACCTTGGGTGACCAGCTGATCTGCCCGCCGAAGGTATTTTTTTCCAGAACCAAGACCGATTTCCCTGCGCGGCGTCCGTACAGTGCCGCCGTCAGACCGGCAGGACCGCCGCCGACGATCAAAATATCGACCATCAGCCGTCCTCGCGTTCGGTCAGGTGCTGGCGAATCGCACCCGCGCCCACATACTTCTGCGCGTTCACGCCGTCGGTGATGACCAAGGTAGGCGCCTGCTTGATGTCATACTGCTTCACCAGTTCCGGATGCTCGGACGCCATCAGCTTTTCATAGACCACGCCCGCCTTATCCAGATACCCGTATGCCACGCGGCAATTCGGGCAGGTCGCGGTGACAAACAGGAGAGTGCGGAACGCCTTGGCATCGGGTGCAGCGGATGCGGCTGTCCCGTCTGCGGGAGCGGACGCATCCTTCACGCCGTGATGGCGGAGCACACTGGTCTCGATGTTGTATTCTTTTCTTTCCTTATATTCCTGCGATTTGCCCACGTTCCAGTTCTGCACGGGACGGTAATAGCCGGTGATTCTGGAATACACCTCGGTAGGCTCGCCGCATTCCGGACACACAAACTGTTCCCCGCTGAGATATCCGTGATTTTTGCACACGGAATACGTGGGAGAAATGGTATAATACGGCAGACGGTAGTTCTCCGCAATTTTGCGAACCAGTGCCGCCGCGGCTTCCCACGAGGGCATCTTTTCGCCGAGGAAGGCATGGAACACGGTTCCGGAGGTATACAAGGTCTGCAATTCGTCCTGAATATCCAGTGCGGTGAAGATATCATCGGTATAGCCCACGGGCAGATGACTGCTGTTGGTATAATACGGATCGCCGCCCTCTTCTGCCGCCGTGATGATGTTGGGGAATTGCTCCACATCATGCTTTGCCAGACGGTAGGAGGTGGATTCTGCGGGCGTTGCCTCCAGGTTATACAGATCGCCGTACAGCTCCTGATAATCGGAGAGGCGTTCTCTCATATGATTGAGAACCTTCTTGGCGAATTCCTGACAACGCACGTCGGTCATATCGGCGCGGATCCAATTTGCGTTGAGTCCCGCCTCGTTCATGCCCACAAGACCGATGGTGGAGAAGTGATTCTCAAACGAGCCGAGGTAGCGCTTGGTATACGGATACAGTCCCTCATTGAGCAGCTTCGTGATAACCGTTCTCTTGATTTTCAGAGAGCGCGCCGCAATATCCATCATATGGTCGAGACGGTGGAAGAAATCGGTTTCGCCCGCCGCCTGATATGCGATACGCGGCAGATTGATGGTGACAACGCCGATAGAACCCGTGCTCTCGCCCGAGCCGAAGAAACCGCCCGATTTCTTGCGCAGCTCACGCAGATCAAGGCGCAGACGGCAACACATGGAGCGCACGTCGCTCGGCTCCATATCGCTGTTGATATAGTTGGAGAAATAAGGCGTACCGTATTTTGCGGTCATCTCGAACAGGAGCTTGTTATTCTCTGTGGGCGACCAGTCGAAATCGCGGGTAATGGAATAGGTGGGGATGGGATACTGGAAGCCTCTGCCGTTGGCGTCGCCCTCAATCATGATCTCGATGAACGCATGGTTGACCACCTTCATCTCCTCTTCACAGTCCCCGTAGGTGAAGTCCATTTCCTTGCCGCCGACGATCGCGGGAAGGTCGCGCAGATCCTTCGGCACCGTCCAGTCTAAGGTAATATTAGAGAAGGGTGCCTGCGTGCCCCAGCGGGACGGCGTATTCACACCGTAAATAAAGGACTGGATGCACTGCTTCACCTCCTTGTAGCTGAGGTTATCGATCTTCACAAAGGGAGCGAGGTAGGTGTCGAACGAAGAAAACGCCTGTGCGCCCGCCCATTCGTTCTGCATGATGCCGAGGAAATTCACCATCTGGTTGCACAGCGTGGACAGATGTCCTGCGGGGGACGAGGTAATCTTGCCCGGAACGCCGCCCAGACCCTCTTTGATGAGCTGCTTCAGGCTCCAGCCGGCACAATAGCCCGTCAGCATGGAGAGGTCGTGCAGATGCAGATCGCAATTGCGGTGCGCGGAGGCAATTTCCTCGTCGTATACCTCGGTCAGCCAGTAATTTGCCGTAATGGCGCCCGAATTGGACAAGATCAGACCGCCCACCGAATAGGTCACGGTGGAGTTCTCCTTCACACGCCAGTCCAACACCTTCAGATAATTATTCACCGTTTCCTTATAGTCCAGATAGGTGGAATTGAGGTTGCGGAGCTTTTCGCGCTGTTTGCGGTAAAGAATGTATGCCTTGGCAACACCGTCGTAGCCGCCGCGGGACAGGACAGACTCCACACTGTCCTGGATATCCTCCACCGCCACGCGCCCGTCCTTGATCTTGGGCAAAAAGTCTGCCGAAACCTTGAGCGCAAGAAAATCAATGATATTGTCCGTGTACTCTGTCTCGGTGGCATCGAATGCCTTCTTCATGGCGTTTGCGATCTTTGCAATGTCGAAATCCGCAATTTTGCCGTCTCGCTTGATGATCTGATACATGATTTCTCCCCCGTTTTCCCTATAAAATAATAATTTGTTATGTGAAAACCGCACAAAGGAAACCGACCGCATCCCGCTGTCAGCTTTCCCGAATCCGAACCGATCCGACGTACGGTCGCATCGCCTCGGCAAAGGCTTCCATTTCTTCTTTTCCGAACTGTGACAGGCCTTCTCCGCAGATCAGACTTCCCGTGTCGCGGAACTGCTGAAGCCAATACTCTCGCGCGCCCGCGATCCACTGCGCCAACGCGATCATCCGTTCCTCCGTGTGAAGCCCGCGCACCACCGTGGTGCGGAATTCATAGGGGACGACGCCCGAAAGCAGATAATCCTTGCTTCTTTCCACGCGATCAAGGAGTACATGCTCCACGCCGACCGTCAGCCCGTATGCCGACGGCGCGTTCTTGATATCCATGGCAACCCGCTGTACCAATCCCGTCTCGACCAGCTCGCGCAGACGGTCCGGATCGGTACCGTTCGTATCGAGCTTAACATCGTAGCCCAGTGCGCGTACCCGCTCCAGAAAGGAGCCGATGTCCTTTTGCAGGAGCGGTTCGCCGCCCGTCACGGCAACGCCATCCAAAAGACCATGCCGTTTTTTGAGATATGCGAAGAATTCGTCCTCGGAGATAATCGGCTCTGCCCTCTCCAGAACCAAGCCCGCGTTATGGCAAAACGGACACCGAAAATTACAGCCTGCGGTAAACACCGTACACGCCGTTTTTCCCGGATAATCCAAGAGGGTCAGCTTCTGAAAGCCGGAAATTTGCACCGTTCTCTCTCCCGTTCCGATCTGTTTACCCTTCGGTTCGACCCGCGCACGGCTTGTTCTCTGTCCGAAAAGCAGACCTATTGTATCACATCTTGTATGTCTTGTCAACGGCAATCACAACATATTGTAGACTTGCACAATTTCGCGCGGACATTCCATGCGTTTTGCCGATTTCCGTGCAACTACCCGATGCCTCCGCATGACGGAGATCCGCCGTTTCTTCATTAATCTGCGTTTTTCAGGCGCTTCATTCGTGCCATGGAAAATCAGACATCAAAGAAAAGAACCACCCGAACCGTCGGATGACCCTTTTACCATGATCCGCGATGCAAAACGCATTTACTCGGCTTTCTCCGTACCCGAAGAAGATGCGGAGTTCTGCTTTGTGCGTTTCCTGCGCACCAGAAAGACAACGACCGCCGCCAAAGCGATCACGGCAAACACCGCAACAGCGAAATACACGTAGCGTTTCAGATACGGCAGTGCAGTTTCCCACGCATTGCCCAGTGCCGCGCCGAGGCAGACTA
>USTB01000086.1 GCA_900557635.1 uncultured Eubacteriales bacterium | reverse complement strand
CGAGCTCGTGCCCGCCGAAGCCGACGAGCAGGTCGCTGCACGCTTCGAGCGCGGCGAAGAGGTTGAAGCCGCCGTAGCTGCGGCAGGAGCCCTTGCCCGACCCGTCGGAGAGGTGGATCATAAAGCTCGGGCAGGAAAATTTTTCGGAAAGCCGGGACGCCACGATGCCGACAACGCCCTGATGCCAGTCCTCGCTGGATAAGACGAGCGCGCTGCGCTCGCTCTCGGGCAGTGAATAATATTCACCGAGCAGCACCTCAAGCTCGGCAGCCGTTTCACTGCCAGTCAGCGCCTCGATGCGCGCCGAAAGGTCGGAAATACGCTCGCGCAATGCGCTGCTCTGCTCGGGGCGAAAGTCATAGAGCGTCCGCATTCCGAGCGCCTGCCTGCGCAGCGCCGCCATGGTATACAGCACCTGCTCCCCCGCCATGGAGTTGGAGCGATCGGGCAGAGAGGTCGGATTGTCCTTGTCATACGTAAAGGAGTGAACGAAGCCGCCGTCCGCCATACGGTAACGAAGCATGCCGTCGAGCAGGGTGTTTCCGCTTTTCACAAAGCGCGGATCGGTCAGAGGGTCGATACCGAGACAGCAAAGCGCCACCGTGACCTGCGCCGTGCTCTCCGCATTCTCGGTGCCCCAGCTCCTGAAATCGCCGTTTTCGGTCTGGAGCGCGGAGAGGCAGTCGAGCGCGGTATCCACGATCTGACGCACCGTATAAGTCACGGTCTCCTTGGTTGTCTTTCGGGTGTACGTATAGGATTTTTCATCATTATAATATGGGGACAGCGCCTGGACAGCCATTGCCGTGATGTCGGGGTCGGACACAGCGCCGCTTAAGGCAAACCCACCGTCGGTCAACTGCTGACGCAGGATCTCGATGATGATATCCTCGCGCGTGTTAAAGGCATCCTGCGGCACCTCGTAACGCATACTGTCGAGGGTGATCAAGCCCCAGATCCAGCCGTTGATGCCCTGTCTGCCGAGGGAGGTCGTTTTCCCGCGGTTATAGGTCCCGTCGGCAATGAGGTCGATGCGGTTGCCCTCGCCGTCATTGCCCATATCGGTGGGATCGCCTCCCGATGCCAGAACGGCAAGCGAAATGCGGTGCCATTCGGTCGCCTTGGCGGCGCTGAGCTTACCCGGCTGTGCGTAGCGCTGACGCACCTGATCGCGGATCACGGCAAGATAAGCGTCATACGCATCCGAAACGCCCAAACGTCCCAAGCCGACGGGATACCAGTCTCCGGGCGTCGTACCGGCAAGCTGAAGATAGGTGTCGTTGATGAGCGAACCCTCAGGGGATGTGCCGTTATCGGACTTTTTCCACCGAATGATCCCCTCGGCAATCTCCGAAACAGTGTCAGCGACCGAGTTCTCCGCGCCGAATGCCGCAACGTGCAGAAGCGGGATCAGGCAAAGGACGGTCAGGGTCAGGCACAGTATTCTCTTTCCAAGTCGCATCATCAGTGTTTCCGTTTCTTTCCGATATATTTCAGGACAAAGGGAGACGAACCGCCAGCTGTCACAGCCACAGCCACGCTTATGATGATCGCGGTATTCCTTCCCGTGTGATTCGTGCCGTCGCCGTCGTCGTTATGACCGTCCGTTTCCGCAGTGACGGTCATATTCGTGCTCTCGCCGTCGGGGGTCGAGGACTGTTCCTCGGAACGTGAATCGCTCTGCGGCTCGGACTCGGGCGGCTCGGACGGCGTTGTGTCCGAGATCACGTCCGAGGACGGCTCGGAGGTGTCAGGCTCGGTACTGTCGTCCGACGGACGGGGGTCTGCGTTGTGCGGATTGCGCGTCGTGGTGCGGTTCGCGGTGGTCGTCGGAGGCTCCGTGACCCGTCCCGCCGAAGAGGATGACGAAGGGGTGGGCGGCGGCGTCGGGTTCGGATCGGTCGCGGGCGGATCGGTGCGCGGCGAGGTAACGGGAGTCGTGTCAGGCAACGTGTCGGACGGGTGCGCCATGGCGGCGTTCAGCGCGTCGAGCACCGCATCCACGCTTTTTTGAGATGCGGTCACATTCTGTGCGACCGTTAGCGCATTGTCATACGCCTGCTTCACATTACGGTACGACAGCAGTCCGGATGCGGCGGCGCGGGAAAGAGCAGAAGTCAATGCGTCTTTATTTGCCACGTCGTAATAGTCGCCCGACGGCTGTGCGTCCGTATTCGGGATATCGGTACCCATCGCGCCGAAGCCGCCGATGTCCGCACCGTAGCCGAGGGTAAACTGGACGCGCACCACATCGCCGTCCGCCAGAAAGGTATCGGCAAAGCCGACGTTCGGAAAGCGGTTGTTCAGGCTGAACATCCATCCCGATCCGTTTGAGATCACAAATTCGCCGAGATAGCCCTGCCAGTTCTCTGTGTAGTCGTTCGGCAGATAGGTGTCCATGGTCTTGCTCAGATGGAGGGCAAGCAGGAGCGGTATATTGGGAACGATGTCCAAATGGCGGGGAGACGGCGCGTTCGGGCTTCTGTGATAGCCGCTGAATACGGCGGAGGCGGCATCCCCGTTTGCGATATACCCAAGATAAAAGGAGGCTGAGGTCTTTCCGCCGTAATAGGCGCAGTAGCCGTTTTCACTCAGTAGACGGAGTAGCTGATCCGCTGAGGTCTCCCCTTCATAAATCGGTACCTCGGTGGGCTGAATGAGATATCCGCACCCCAGGGTAAACAGCTCCACACTCCACGTAGCACTGCCGATGACCTCCCCGTCCTGCGCGGGCTGATACGTGATATGATAGACAAGCTCCTTCTTTTTGCCGCCGTCCGAGGTCGCGGACACCGTGACTGTGTTCTCTCCCGCCTGCGTAAAATGCAGGGTGTAGCTTGCCTTTTCGTTATCGTCCCATGTCGGGTCGAGCCGAACGCCGTTGAACTTGACGGTGGCGGGAATCTTCTTTCCCTGCCCGTTGCGCGCCCAGACGTCGAAGGTCTTTTTACTGCCGCGCTGTACGATATGATCCTGCAGAGTGGTCGTGACGGTGGGAGATGCGGAAAACAGAGGGAGGGACAGCGAGATCAAAAGAAAAGCCATCCACAGGACGCAAAGCGCGGCGCACAGCATGCGCCTACGGCACGGCACATGGTGCGGTGTTCTTCCCTGCCCGCAATCCGAGCAGGGGCAGGCATGGGACAAAGCGGTCAGCTCTGCGGATTTTCTTCTCATTTCGTATTCCTCCACATGAAAAACAGACAACGGCAGGCCGCCGTCCGCCCCCTCGTCGGAGGGGACGGAGCATGCGGCATACCGTCTTTTGCCGGGGTTTTGCGAGGTTAAATTGTTTCTTTCTTTTTACCGAGCACAAGCAGTGCAACGGCAAGTCCGGAAACGGACATCACGACGGCGAACACAAAGGGATCCGCCGGATCGCCCGTGGTCGGCTTGTCGGTGTTGCTGTCTCCGTCCGAGGGCTGATCGATAAGCGCGCGCAATGCCGCCTCCGCCTGCTCCAGAACATTGTAGTTGCCGACCTGCGCCTTTGCGGCGTCGCTGAGCGCATCGTAAGCCTGACGCGCTGCGGCAATGGCGTCCGCCTTGTCTGCGGTCACCTCGCCGATAGCGGCGATGCTGTCATATACTGCCTGTGCCGCTTCGGTATCGGTCAGATCGCGATCGGTCTTGACCGCATCCAGACGTGCCTTTGCGGCGGAAAGGATGTCGGCAATACCGCCGTCGTCGGTCAGAGCGTCGATCTGCGCATTGACCTCGCTGAGGATCTGCGCGATCTCGTCCTGCTGTGCGGCTCTGTAATCTGCCGTGTTCTTATACTGCGACAGCTCCTGACGTGCGGCGTCCTTTGCTTCCTGCAGTGCCTGAAGCAGAGCAGACAGGGACGATTCTGCGGCAGTCAGAGCAGATGCGTTGGAAACAAGTGCTTTCTGCGCGTCGTCCAGTGCGTCGTAAGCGGCGCGGGCGTCGGCAATGGCATCCGCACTGCCCAGCGTGACCTCGCCGATGGCGTCGATTTTCGCGATAGCCGCATCAATGGCGTCCGCATCCTCGGTCGCCTGCCATGTCAGAATGGGGTATCCTGCGTTGGCAAGCGCGTACTTGTCGCTGCGGAACGCGTCGCCGAGACGTGCAACGAAGGAAGCATCCTTCATTTCATCCGCAGTCATAGCGGTCACATCGCCGCTGCCGCTGCCGATGCCGGACGCTGCGCTTGCGGAATTGAAGTAGCAGTTAGTGATCGTGTTGTCGCCGGTGACCCAGCCTGCAATACCGCCCACGTCAGAGGAGCCGGAGGAAGACGTGATAACACCGGTATTGTAGCAGTTGAGAACGGTGTGACCGTCCTGTGCCTGACCGATGATACCGCCGACCGAATAGCTGCCCGAAACCGCACCGGTATTGTAGCAGTTCTGCACCGTCACCTCAACCGAGGTACCGTTGCTGGTGGTGGCAAGGTGTCCCACAATGCCGCCGACCGCGTTGGACTTGCCGTAGATGTTACCCACGTTATAACAACCGCTGATGGTGCTCTTGCCGCCGTCGCGGATCGTGCCGACGATACCGCCGGTATAACCGCCACCGTAAACGTCAGCACCGTTCCAGCAATTGATAAAGTCAGCACCGTTGCTCCATTTTGCAATGGCACCGAAGAAGGACGCATAGGAATTCGGGCTACCGATCTCGCCGCTTGCCACACCGACATTCTGAATGGTGGCATAGACGCCGACATATCCGAACAGACCGCCGCTGGCGGAGCGAAGGTTGTCGATGGTGTGACCCTGACCGTCAAACGTGCCCTGGAACTGACGGGAGGAATTGGAGCCGATCGGCGTCCAGGAGGAAAGCTCGCCGAGGTCAATGTTTGCGGTCATTGCGAAGTACAGGTCGTTCGAGACCTTCTTTGCGTTGACATAATC
>USTB01000085.1 GCA_900557635.1 uncultured Eubacteriales bacterium | reverse complement strand
AGGGTATTCGATGTTTCTGAACATTGGCGCATACCGTTTCTTTTCGGGAACGGCGTGCGCTTTGTTTATGGAAGTTCCGGGCCGGCTGCGGGCGGCGTCCCCATGTCGTCCAGAAGGCGCGGCGACGGCGGAACCCCCGTCGGCGGGTCACACCATGCGGGAAGACGCGAGAACAGGCCGAGCATACGGTAACGGTCCTCATCCGGAAACACGCCCGCGCCGCACCGCTCAAAGACGATCCGGGACCATGCCCTGCCCGCCTCCACAAACGAATGCGGATCGGCTTCGTACCGTTTCCGGCCCCGCACATGAATGTCGTAGGTCGCCAAATGGTCGTATGTCGGAGCCGCCGCCATGACGGTCTGCCAGAACAGCGCATACCCGTCCTCGCGCTCCCGGGCCGTGCCCGCCTCGCCTTCCCCGTAGTGCTCCATATAGGCTTCGCTCAGGCATTGCCGGAACGCGGCGATCCGTTCCGGAGGCGTGTCCTCCGGCAGCAAGCGCTGCCCGAGGCTCCCGAAGGTTCGGGCGTTGGCTTGTGTCTGTTCCGTAATAGGAACATGGAAATGCATCAGGCAGCATCCCGCCAGCAGCCCGGCACCCAACAAGGCTAAAACGTTTCGCATGGCGTTCTCCTCGGGATTCCGGACGACTCCGCAGGAATTCCCTTGCTATTTGCGGTTTCGCCGCGCGGCGCTTCCCCAGCGGGACAGGCTGAACACAAGCTCCCGCACATCAATGGGCTTGGTGAGATGCGCGTTCATCCCGGCGGCGAAACTCCGCTCCTCGTCGCCGCGCATGGCGTGGGCGGTCATGGCAAGGATGGGGACGCTCCGGCAGCGGGGCAAGCCGCTCTCACGGATGCGCCGCGTGGCGTCATAGCCGTTCATGACCGGCATCTGCACATCCATCAAAATCACGTCGAAATCCTGATCTTCCGCATAGCGGTCCACGGCGTCCCGCCCATTCTCCGCCACGCACGTCTCCACGCCAAACCGGGCGAGCATGTTGAGGATCACATACTGATTGAGCTCGTTGTCCTCCACCACAAGGACCCGCTGCCCAACCAAATCCCCAAGGGGCAGGCTCTCGTCCGGAACATTGCCCCCGGAGCAGAACGAACCGGCATCACCCGGCGGAACGTCTTCAGCCAACGGGAAGGCCAGCTCAACCCGGAACGTACTGCCCTTGTTGACGCGGCTCCCCACGGTCAGCGTGCCGCCCATCCACATATACGCAAGGAGCGCACAGGACGCGGCGGAAAACAGACCGCCGCAGAGCACGCCCACCAAAGCGGATGCGCTAACCCGTGCACGCACAAAGGGATCGGCGCGAAGGGTGGTGCAAAGAAGCGCCATCACGGCGAAGATCACGGCGCGCGTCACGGGGACAGGCGCTACGTCGTACGGGTTGAACACGGCGGCAACAGCCGCAAGCGCGTTGAGCACGATGGCAGCAACGCGCGCCGCGGTCGAGCGGTCGGCACGGCAAAACAGCACCACGGCGGCGCAGTCCACGGCAAACGCCGCTGTCACAATCGCGATCCAGAGCGCCGACGGAGGATTTCTGTCAACCGTCATTGCGACCAATGACCATATCCGATATCCGCCGATCAGGGCAAGCGCCGTAATGGGCGCAGGGCGGAATTCCGAAAAGGTTCCCGCCTTGCCGCAAATGCTTTTTGCCAGCAGTGCGAACAGGCATCCCAACAAGCCGAAGCAGAGGACAACGGTTCCGAACCCGTCCGCAAGATAGGCACGGCTGATGCCGAAGGTCTGCATGAGGGACGAAAGCACTGCGGGAAAGGTCTTGGTCGGCACAAAGAAGTAAAGAAGCAGAAACACACCTGCCACGGCAAGATATGCGCCGCCCGCCACGCACACGATCGCGGGGACAGGCGAAGTCTCCCACATGGCAAGTCTGCCGAAGGATGCGGACTCCTCTTTTTTCTCCCGCAGTCCCGCGGACAGGACGAGCATGGCACAAAGCACGATCATGACCGTTTCGATCTGCGGCTGAACGCGTGCGTCCGCGCCGTGAAGAAGTACATGAGACAGTGCACGGAATGCAAGATCGAGCGAACAGGTCACGCACGACATGGTCTTCCACAGTGTTCCCCGATCAGCAAAGGTAAAGAGGAGTAGGGTCATCAGATCAAGCAGGAAGAATACGCAGAAAAGCAGAAGCTCCCTGCGATCCGCCGTGACCAGACGCACCGTATAACTTTCCTCCGAAAGAATGAGGGAATACACGCCCGACGCGTTTGCCCACGTCAGAGCAAAAAAGATGTACAGGAACGGGAGAGCCACCGCATAATTCCGTCCCGAGCGCAAAGCGCACAACAGCGCCGCACATGCCAGAAGCACGGCGGGTGCCCAGAACAGAAGAGCGTTTTCGCCGAGGGATCGCGTCAGATCGGCGGCACCGCCGAGGATGCCGAAAACGGCTCCGCAGCCCAAAAGAAACGATGCAGTCGGCGGGGATGCCGAGGTTTTTGCCAGGCGAAGAATATCGGTTGCCATACTCTATCCTTTCCGCAAAACGATTTGCACGAATAAAATCATATGCATTGTAGCACACATGCATTGAAAATGCGATGCTTTTTTGTTAATTTTTACGCGAACGGAAAAATTACGGAATAACTATTGCAGTTTTTGCAAAACGTGTTATAATGTAATAGTGAAATATATATGCTAAGGAAGATGATACTTATGACAAAGATCGACATATTTTCCGGCTTTTTGGGCGCAGGCAAGACCACGCTCATCAAAAAGCTCATCCGTGAGGCGTATGCAGGCGAGAAGATCGTCCTCATTGAAAATGAGTTCGGCGAGATCGGCATCGACGGCGGATTCTTAAAGGATGCCGGCATCGAGATCACCGAAATGAATTCCGGCTGTATCTGCTGTTCCCTTGTGGGCGACTTCGGCGAGGCTCTGAAAAAGGTGCTTTCGACCTACCACCCCGAGCGCATCCTCATCGAGCCGTCGGGTGTGGGCAAGCTGAGCGACGTGATTGCCGCCGTGCAGAAGATCCATTCGGACGAGATCGTGCTCAACAGCTTCACCACGGTCGCGGACGCTACAAAGTGCCGTCTGTATGCCAAGAACTTCGGTGAATTTTACAACAACCAGATCGCCTTTGCCAACACGGTCATTTTCAGCCGTACCGACGGCATGAGCGAGGAAAAGCTGGCAAAGTGCCTTGCCATTGTCCGTGAGCAGAATCAGAACGCCACCATCGTGACCACACCGTGGGATCAGCTCGACGGCAAGCAGATCCTTGCCGTGATGGAGCATCGGGACACCCTGGACGATGCCCTCCGCGAGCTTTTGGAGGATGCGGAGCACGAGCATGAGCATCATCACCATCATCACGATGAGGATGAGGATTCCTGCTGTTGCGGGCATCACCACCATGACCATGATGATGACGACGATGACGATGATGAGCATGAGCACGAGCATGAACACGATCACGAACACAGCGATTCCTGCTGCTGCGGTCACGATCACGACCATGAGCATCATCACCATGCCGACGAGGTCTTTACAAGCTGGGGCGTGGAGACTGCACTCGCCTACACCAAGGAGGAAATCTCCGACATTCTTGCCGCACTGGAGGACGAGGGTCGGTTCGGCTTTGTGCTCCGCGCCAAGGGCATCATTCCCGCGCAGGACGGCACATGGATTCACTTTGACTATGTTCCCGGCTGTCCCGATGTCCGTTCGGGCGGGCGCTATCGGCAGACTGTGCGTGATCGGCTCCAAGCTCAAAGAGGACGCGCTCGCCGAGCTGTTCCGCGTGAAATAATCGCTCCGAGGTACTGAATATATGGAGATTCCGGTATATTTATTTTGCGGCTTTCTGGATGCGGGAAAAACCAAATTTCTGCAGGAGACCTTAGAGGACAGCCGCTTCAACGCAGGCGAAAAGACCCTTTTGCTCCTGTGCGAGGAAGGCGAGGAAGAGTACGATCCCACCCGTTTCGCCGGCAAGAACGTGTTTACGGTTTCGCTTGATTCCAAAACACAGCTCAACCCCGACAAGCTCAACGCACTTTGCAATGCGCACAAGTGCGAACGCGTGATCATCGAATGCAACGGCATGTGGCTTCTGGGCGACGTGTATAACGCCATGCCGGACGAATGGTTCGTCTGTCAGCAGGTCACCCTGTACAATTCGCAGGACATCATGACATACAACGCAAACATGCGGAATCTTGTGGCGGACAAGCTGACCAATGCGGACACCGTGGTATTCAACCGCTGTACCGACGCGACCGACCGCATGGAACTGCATAAGTTGGTGCGCACCATTACCCGCCGCGCCGACATCCTTTATGAATTCACGGACGGCAAGGTGGAAATGGATCAGATCGAGGATCCCCTTCCCTTTGACATCAATGCGCCTGTCATCACCATCGAGGATCGCGACTATGCGCTGTGGTACCGCGATCTGGTGGAAAATCCCGAGCCGTATGACGGCAAGAAGGTACACTTCCTGGGCATGGTGGCAAACAATCCCAAGCTCCCGCGCGGCACGGTCTTTGTAGGTCGTCATGTCATGACCTGCTGTGCCGAGGATATCGCCTACAACGGTATGCTGTGCAAATGCGCCAACGCCGCAAAGCTCAAGGACTACGACTGGGTCACCGTTGACGCGATCATCCGTCTCGAACGCTCTCCGATCTATCGGGATCGCGGTCCCGTCCTGTATGCGGATTCGGTAACGCCCGCGGAAAAGCCGGAGCAACCGGTCGCAACATTCTATTAAAATGCGCCAAATTCCATTCCTGTCGGTATAAGACCTTGAAAAACGGGACTGTCACCTGCGACAGTCCCGTTTTGTGTTGCTTTTTTCTGCACCGTCTGCACAAACTTCGCGCCCCGCGTCGAA
>USTB01000084.1 GCA_900557635.1 uncultured Eubacteriales bacterium | reverse complement strand
ATGGACACGATATCGGGCAGATTGTTCGCCGAATACGGCTGATCCCGCGTGTCCGCCTCCATGAGCGGCAGTCCCGCCTCGGCAAGCGCGGCGTTGACCTCCGCCAACGGGTACGCTGTCCCCGTGAAGAATTCCTGTGCCTTCTGATCGCGCAGGACATAATCATAGCGGTACACCGAAGTACCGGCATAGCCCGCAACGAAGTTCGCACTGTACAGTCCGAGACGGGTGCGGATCCTGTCGCCGCCGATGATTATGACGCTGTTGCCGTTCACATCGGTCACGGATACCTCCCGAACATAGGTGGAATCGGGCGCATAGGACACGATATCCACACTCCTGATGTCTCCCGTCAGCGCGGGGTAATACTGCCTGAGACGGTTGCCAAGCTTTGCGGGCGTATACTCGATGCTCCACGTCCCGCGCGAAACGCTTTGATAGCGCTCCCACGGTGTGCAAACTGGTGTAAGATAGAAAGCGCCCGCCGAGCTCCACGCCGCCGCGGCGCTTCCGGTGACGCCGCCCATAGAGGAAGAATATGCGGCGGTGGCGATGTAGTATTTCCCGTTGGAGGCATAGGTCAGGATCTGACCGCGCGTCGCCGTGCCTGCGTCGATCACACGCTGAGTTACACGGTTCATGCCGCGATACACCTGACAGCAGGTAGTACAGCACACATCAAAGGTTGCGTGCTTGGAGTGCTGAATTCCGGCATAGGCAAGCGTCCGTGCGGCGACCGAGAAGGTCTTGAGTGCCTCGTCGGGCCAGCTTGCGCTGATCTCCCATGTCACCACGCCGAGAATATAGTCCTCGAGCGGAAGCACATTGGTGAGCGCCACGCCGTTTCCGTACCGTGTGAACTGGAACACGCCGCGGTATGTATTGTTTGCGGGAGTCCGCAGGAAATACTCGGACGGGCCGTTCTGACGCGCCGTCATACCGAGCGTGGAGTCGGTGCCGCCGTCGTAGGTGAACAGCACCTGATTGTTTTCGGGATTCACCACCGAAACGGCGGTGGAGGAGGGCTGTGTCAGGGTAAGACCGCCGTAACCCGCCTGTGTGAGCACATCCATGACGGCTTGTGCCGACGCCGTATCGGCGCACGCACCTGCGCGGACGGCGAACGAGCCGTTGATATAAGATGCGATGGCATATTTCCCGTAGGCGGCAAGAACGGCGTTCCAGCGCGGGATGACCCATTCCACCTCCCAGCGGGAGTCACAGAGCATCTGCACGTTGTACGCGCCCACAGCCACGTTGCCGTCGGTGGCGTAGTCGTAGCCGGGCTTGAGATTGGCTTCGGGCACGGCGGTAATATAAGATTCATACAGCTCCCACAGCACCGAATAATTCCGCTTTTCGGAGCCGGTGAGCCAGATCTGACCCAGTGTGAAGCCGCCGGTGGCGCGGACGTCAAAATCCACGGTGACGTCGTCGGCATACATCAGTCCCACCGCCACCTTCACGTCCTCAAAATCGTCCTCGATCACCCACAAAACGGGAGAGCCGTCCGCCCCGTAGTACCAGTAGGAATCCCCTGTTTGCGTCGGTTTTTCCTGGGAATAATAGCTTCGGGATGCGCCGGTGAGCGGCTCGTTTGATTCGCCCACGCTCATGGCGTTCCACTGCGCCGCACTGCCGAGATAGTAGACCGTCTGCAGTCCGGTGCAGTCCGCGAAGGCGCCGCCGCCGATGAAGGAGACTGCGGGAAAGATCAGCGAGGAAATGCCCGAACAGCCGCGAAATGCGTTTGCCGAAACGGAGGTCTGCCCCGTGCCAAAGTGGATCGAGGTCAGGTTCGCACAGCCCGAAAAGGCATCTGCGCCGATATGTACAAGCGAATCAGGGAAATGAACGCTTTGCAGGCAGAGGTTGCCCGAAAGGGCGTAGTCGCGGATCATCTGTCTGCCGTCCGCCACGGTCAGCTCGGTCAGAAGCGTTCCCGCGCAGTAGAGAACGCCCGCCCGCGTCACGGGGTTCGAGGTATCGTCGGCAAAGTAGATATTGCACCACGCGTCGCCCGTACCCGCATAGTAAACGGCACGCAGACCGGTGCACCCGATGAACGCGCCGCCGCCCACGGCGGTCACGCTCTCCGGAATGCGGACGGAGGTCAGGGATGCGCAGTTCAGAAATGCGGATTCTCCGATCTCGGTGACGGGAAGCCCGCGATACGATGCGGGGATGCTCAGACGGACGGCAGTGCAGGTGCCCATGCCGACCACGACATAGCCCGTTCCCGCCGTGTTCAGCTCATACAGAAGTCCCGCGCTGACCGAGATCGGCGACGGAGTCATTTGCAGAAGCGCGCGCCGCAGTACGATGTAATCGTTGGAATCCGGATAGCCGTTCCCGTTGAAATCACACAGAGAGAGGGCTTCGCCGTCTGCGGTGTCGGGCGTCAGATACGCCGTGCGCAGGAGCGCGGCATCGTTGGAATCGAGGATGCCGTTCCCGTTCAGATCGCCGTACAGCGGCTCGGGATAAAGAGCGGGGAGCGCGGCGTTCGGCGACGGGTCTCCGTTCGGGGCGGAATCCTCCTCCCCGTCGGGACAGACCGCCTCCGAGCTTTGCGGCGGGACGATCTCCTCCTCGGAATAATCCCCGACGGCAAATACCGTTTGCAACGGTGCCGTGAGCATAAGCACTGCAAGCAATGCCG
Organism: uncultured Eubacteriales bacterium; assembly: GCA_900557635.1. Next base: position 2,353 of record USTB01000084.1, on the reverse strand, counting down.
CGATTTTTCGTTTCAGATCTTTCACAATCACATTCCTCCGGAATCCGGTGTCAGAGCCGTGCTGAAGTTCCATAAGGTTTTTTTCTATTGTAGCATACGTCTCCCGAAAAATCAAGACCCGCCGCTCCCGCGCACCGTGCATGCGGAAAATTCCCCGCAGATCACCGTTCAGCGGGCGACCAACACCTTTTGCACCTCACAGAAATACAGCTTATGATATTCGCCCTGCGAATAGGCGTCCGACGGGATGCGCGCGTCGCAAAAGCCCTCCGGACGCAGGGTGTCGGCATAGAGCTTCCGTCCCTCCAGCACCAGACGCGCACCCTCGAAAAAGAAAAAATCGCCGTCCCGCATCGGCGTCAGTCCCGCGCCGCGCACCTTGTCCGTGTCTCTGCCGCTGTGCGTGCCGCAATAAGCAAGGGCGGCGCGTCCCGCCTCGCCGTAAAACGAAAGGGAGACAGCGTCCTGCGTCTCAAGCAGCGTATAGGTATAGCGGCACGGACGCACCGCGCACCAGAAAACGGGACGCCCCCACATAAAGCCCACGCCGCCCCATGTCGCCGTCATGGGATTGGGCGCGCCGTCGGACGTCGCCGCGCAGATCAGCATTCCCTCCCTTCCGATGCTTCCGATAAAGGATTCCCGAAGGGTCATGGGATCGGCAATTCGATACTCCTGCATAAGCCCGCCTTTCCGCGGTAACCACCGCCGATATTTTCGATCCTCCGCACGGAAGGATCGGTCACAAAAATTGTATGCGGCGCGTTTGCGTAACATGAGCCGCCCGATTCCGAAAGGGGCGACAGGAGAACACCGTCGGCTTTTCCGTGTAAAATGAATGTGAATTTATGCGTCCGTCACTTTACAACGCCCGATATATGATATTATAGTATGAATATCCGTGAAAGGAATTTGGTATGGAAACTTCCAATCGTCCCGAACGTCAGCTTCCCCGCTGTGCTCCGATTCTTTTGAGCCTTGTGGGCGGACTGTTTGCCTTTGTCGGTGTCCTCACCTCGGGCGTGCTGTTTCCCGTGCTCCTTGCCGTGGGCAGTGCCCTGTGCGCCTATGCCGTGCTGTATGCGGGGAACGTTCTTCTGCTTCTGTCACCCCTGCTTTTTTACGCCGTGGACGCGTGGATCCTGCAAAGCGCGTTTGACGCACTGCCTGTAATATTTGCCGTGCCGCTTGCCGCCGTGCTGACGGTCGCCTGCCGCCGAAGCGCCTCCAAATCGGTCTGCTCTGCAGTCTATGCCGCCGTATTCGCCGTACTGCTTGCGGGGTGGTTTGCCCTTTCCCTGTATCTGCGCTTCGGGAAGCTGGACGGCACAGTTCTCACCGATCTTGAAACACAGCTCCGCGACCTTGCCGAAAACGCACTGAGCGCCGCGGGACTGACCGAACAGATTCCGCAGTCCGTGTGGGCGCTTTTCCGCATCCTGCTCATCGGCTCGTTCGGCGCACTGTGCTCATTTTTCGGCATTCTGGCATCCTGCCTTCTCTCCCTGCCCGCTCCGGCGTTCGGGCGGCGCGTGGTTCCCGCGACCCCTTGGCGGATCGGCATTTCCCCCGTCGGCGCGGTCGTGTTTCTGCTATCGATCCTGTGCGCCGTGTTCGGAGGCGGCAGTGCGGCGGCGGTGACCGGAGAGATCCTTCTCCTGCTTTTGGCGCCCTACTGTATGTCGGTGGGACTCGGTGCCGTCGCCATGCGCAGGATCGGTCCGGACGGAAGAGTGATCCGCTTTTCCCCGCTCACGGCGGCGCTTCTTATTCTCGGTTTCATTCTCTATACGCCGGTAGCCGTTCTGGTGCTTGCGGTGCACGGCGCCGTGATTACGCTTGTGGGCGTCTGGCTCCGCTATAAACAACGCTCCGGTCAGTGATTATCTTATCGACCTGCGAGGAATGAACATTTATGAAAGATTTGATACGGCAATTTCTCACACATAAGTCCAAACGCATGCTTCTGAGCTTCGTTGCGGTCTCCCTTGTGTTTTTGATCGTGCTTGCCGTCCTTCCGTCAGACGGACCGCGAGGCGTGCTTTTGCGCCTTGTGATCATTCTGCTTCTGTACCCTGCGGCTATGCTCGGCGCATTTGTGTTTGCGTCCCACATTCCCGGCTCGGGTAAGGCGAAAAAATTACAGATCCCGCTTGCGGGCAATTATACGTTAGAGCTTGCGGGCTTGTTTACGGCACCCGTTTTCATCTGCGACGAGAACGGGCGGGTGCTGTGGCAGAACGTCGCCATGGAGCCTCTGTGGGATCACCCGAGCTATGCGCTGGGAAAATCTCTGACCGAGCTGTGCGACGCAACATACGAACAGCTTTCGGCGGCGGGAGCCGCCGAGGGG
>USTB01000083.1 GCA_900557635.1 uncultured Eubacteriales bacterium | reverse complement strand
GTTCGGAGGACAATCTTGAGATTTTCCGGGAAGAGCTTGCAATGCATATTGAGGAGGATAAAGCGCAGGGTAACGGCGGACAGGACGAGCTGCCGCGTATTTTCCCCGTTTCGGCTGCAACCGGCAAGGGGTTTGAGCCTTTGCTTGATGCAATTGTTGAAATGCTTAAGGAGCTGCCTGCAACAAGAGAGTTTGCTGAGGATGATATAATTGAAACCCCGCAGTACGAACGCGGCTTTGCAATCAGCAGGGAAGGTGAGGTCTACACCGTAACGGGTGGAACCGTTGAATATATTTTGGACACGACAGATGCCGACGACGAGGAATCTATGCGGCGTTTCCAACGTATGTTGAAGGCTGAAGGCATAATTGATGCTCTCCGCGAGGCCGGAGCGGGCAACGAAAGTATTGTGCGCATGGGTGAATGGGAGTTTGATTTCATCGAATAAACGAATTATATTGAATATATTTAACGCTGATAACGGGTTGTTTGATGCATTTCGGCATTGAACAGCCCTGTTTTTTAACAAATTATGCATAAAAACGAAAATCGAAATGCTAAATAAAATAAACAAAAATAAGAAACCAAAACTGAATACCAAAAAAATATATCAAAAAAATTGAAAAAAAGTGTTGACAAACGAGGCGCATAGCTGTATAATACACACCGTTGCAAAAAGTGAGCTCAACGGGGTGTGGCGCAGTTCGGTAGCGTACGTGCTTTGGGAGCATGGGGCCAAGGGTTCAAATCCCTTCACCCCGACCAGTTTTTTGTGGCCCCTTGGTCAAGCGGTCTAAGACACCGCCCTTTCACGGCGGTAACAGGAGTTCGATTCTCCTACGGGTCACCAAAAAATCCTGCACAAACGTGCAGGATTTTTTCTTTTGTAAAACCGCCCTTATCCGCGCCAAGCCATGAGACTGCGGAACATGGCGGCGGCGTGCTCATACAATTCGTCGCTTCCCGCGCCGCCGGTGATGCTCTTTTGGCGGAAAACGACCACGGTATCATCCGGAAACGCCGAGAATGCGTCGAAATACTGCGCAAACGGCAGGTCGCACAGGCGGACGCTGTAGTCGTCGAGCGCGCCGTCCGGACGGTAGCCGAGAATGCTCTCTAAGGTCACAAAGCCGTTATTATCCCGCACGGTCTCATACCATGCAGGGTCGAGGAAACAGATGGACGCGTCGCCCACGGCGATCTGCGTGGTGAAGTTGGTTCGGTTCTGCTCCAGATTCTTTGTGTTGATGACAAGGGACCGGCTCTCCTGCGCGGCTTGCTCCAGCAGTGCTTTGCGCTGATCGTCGGTCATGAGCAGGAAGTGCACCAATTCCGCGCTCCGCTCGCCGTCGCGGTTATAGTCCTCGGGGAGCAGGGAGGAAAGCGCCAGATCGACCTCGTGGATCTGATTTGCCGTCAGCTCGCACGGACCGCCGTAGATCACCGAAACGTCCGGATCGGTGCGTGTGACCATCTGTCCGATGCAGACCGCCGCCACCACGATCAGAAACAGGGCGATCAGGGTCTGCCATTTATAGTGATACCAGTAATTCTCAAGCCATTTGCCGAGCTTTTTCGTTTTCATATGGGTGTCCTTTGATCGGATTTCGTGCGCCGCCGTGTGCGGGTCGCTTTTTCCCGTTTTTCATATTTTTCCTCATTGTAGCGCAAAAATATGACGAAATCAAGGGCGCAACGTGCACAATTGTGAAAAAGAACAGGGCGGGGCGGGGCATCTTTGTAAAAAGCGCCGATTGACTTTTTAGGCGTTTCGTTATAGAGTATATACAATGACTAAGAAAGGCGGATAATCCCATGGACCGGATGTATTCCATTCGATTTTATACCCAGGCTCGTGCGGTTTTCCCCCGACTTATCCGTGGATGACGCAGCGTGCCTTTGGTCTGCTGCACGGAAACGGCGATAACGGTTCAGCGATCCGCACTTGATCTCATGCGAAATCAAGTGCGGTTTTTTTATAGGTGTCACCGTATGATCCGCGCACGGTGCAGTTGCACCGTCGGAATTACCCAAGGAAGCCGATACAACAGAGAGGACAGGATATACTATATGGCAGAATCGGAAAAGACAGGGCTGGCGCTTCACCGCGCCGAGATCAACGAGATCGACGCGCAGATGGCGAAGCTGTTCATGCGCCGCATGGAGGCGGCGTCGCACATTGCGGAGTACAAGCGGGAGCACGGACTGCCCATCACCGACCGCGCGCGGGAGGAAGCGTTGCTTTCGCGCTGTGCCGCACTGGTGAACGACGAGCTTCGCGCCTATTATATGGACTTCCTGCGCGCCGAGATTGAGATCTCCAAGCGATACCAGAAGCGCATCACCGAGGGCATGCGGATCGCGTTTGCGGGCATTGAGGGCGCGTTTTCTCACCTTGCTGCAAGACGCATTTTCCCGTCGGGACAGACGGTCGCCTGTGCGGACTTCGGCGCGGCATACCGCAGTGTGGTGTCGGGCGAGTGCGACTGCGCGGTGCTTCCCATTGAAAACAGCTTTGCAGGGGACGTCAACTCCGTGGTCGATCTGGCGTATGAGGGCGATCTCTCGGTGAGCGGCGTATTCGATCTGCCCGTGGTGCAGAGCCTTTTGGTCAAGCCGGGCACGCGCATGGAGGACATCACCGAGGTGGTCAGCCATCCGCAGGCGCTGTCCCAGTGCAGTGAGTATCTGGAGCGGCACGGATGGACGCGCACCGAGGCGGTCAACACGGCGGTCGCCGCACAGACGGTCTCAGGGAGCGATCGGCTAGACATCGCCGTGGTCGCGGGCGAGGAAGCGGCGGCACGCTATGGGCTGTCCGTCCTGCGGCACGGCATCAACACGCAGAAAAACAACACCACACGGTTCGCGGTCTTTACCAAAACGCCGTGTACCGCCGCAGCGGGGGACGCGCATTTCATCCTGTTTTTTACGGTGCGGGATGCGCCGGGCGCACTGGGACAGGCGGTGGAGTGCATCGGTCGGAGCGGCTACAATCTGCAATCCTTAAAGAGCCGTCCCACGGGCAATCAGAATTGGGAATACTATTTTTACGCAGAGGGAGAGGGCTGTCTGGCGCAGGAGGCGGGACGGAAAATGTTAGCCGACCTTGCGGCATGCTGCAGTCGTGTCAAATTGCTGGGAAGCTGTCCCGCTCCCGTTCTGCTGGAAGCACAGGAGGGCTGATCGGATATGGAAATCGGCGTACATTTGCCGTATACGGACTACACGGTGCACATCGAGCGCGGACTGCTTGCCCGCGTGGGCGAATTTCTGCCGCACGGACGCCGTCTGCTCCTTGTCACCGATTCGGGCGTTCCCGCGCTGTACGCGGAAGCAGTGCGCGCGCAGTGTGAAAATGTTACGGTTTTCACATTTCCGCAGGGAGAGGGAAGCAAGAACATGCAGACCTACTGCCGCATCCTGTCCGCTCTGCATGACGGCGGCTTTGACCGTCGGGATGCGGTGGTCGCGCTTGGCGGCGGCGTGACGGGCGACATGGCGGGCTTCGCCGCCGCCACCTATCTGCGCGGTATCGCCTTTTATCAAATCCCCACCACCCTGCTTTCCATGTTGGATTCGTCGGTGGGGGGCAAGGTCGCCGTGGATTTCGGCGGATACAAGAACACGGTGGGCGCTTTTTATCAGCCGCGCGGCGTGTTTGCCGATCCGGAGGTGCTGTCCACCCTGCCCGCACGTCAGGTGGCGGGGGGATATGCCGAGGCGATCAAGCTGTTTTCGGCAGTCGACCGTGACCTGTTTGCGCGTATGGAGAGCGGCGAGGCGGAGCTGACCGAGATCATTGCCGCAGGTGTGCAGAAGAAGGCGTATGTGGTGGAGCAGGACGAGAAGGAAAGCGGACTGCGTCGCGTTCTGAACTTCGGTCACACGGTGGGACATGCGGTGGAAAGCGCGTTGCTTGAGACCGACACCCCCCTTCTGCACGGCGAATGTGTGGGATTGGGCATGCTGTGCATGAGCCGCGGCGAGGCGCGGGAGCGCATCCGTGCCGTGTTGCGCCGTTACGGACTGCCCCTGCACGCCACAGTGAACCGCGACGCGTTTTCTGCCGCGCTCCGACACGACAAAAAGACGGACGGCGACACGCTTCACGCCGTCACGGTGGACGAGATCGGCGTCTATGCGTTCCGCGATATGACGGCAGCGGAAATTACGGCGCGCGCCGAGGAGGTTTTGGAATTGCGATGAAAAATACATTCGGAAGCGCATTACAGCTCACCCTGTTCGGCGAGAGCCACGGCGCGGCGGTGGGCGCGGTGCTGGACGGTCTTTCGCCCGGCGTGCCCGTGGATCGGGAGGAGATCGCGCGGTATCTCACCCGTCGGCGTCCCAAGGATGCTCTGTCTACCGCCCGCCGGGAGCCGGACGCATTTCAGATTGTGAGCGGCGTTCACAACGGACGCGCCACCGGAACGCCCCTGTGCATCCTCATCCCCAACACGGCGTTCCTCGGGGAGGATTATGTCTCGTCGAGCGGCGTGGCGCGTCCCGGGCATGCCGATTACACGGGCTATGTGAAGTATCGGGGATATGCCGAGCTGACGGGCGGCGGGCATTTCAGCGGCAGAATCACGGCGGCTTTGGTGGCGGCGGGCGGCATCGTCGCACCCGCGCTGAGACGGCGCGGCATCCACATCGGCACCCATCTGCGGCGCTGTGCGGGCATTGACGACCGCGCGTTCGACCCTGTCGATCCGCTTTCCGAGCTGGACATGCTGACCGATCGGGACTTCCCCGTGCTCGACCCCGAAGCGGGCGAAGCAATGCGGACAAGGATCCTTGCCGCGCGTGCCGACGGCGACAGCGTGGGCGGGATCTTGGAAACTGCCGTATGCGGCATGCCTGCGGGCGCAGGCGAGCCGTGGTTCGACAGTGTGGAAAGCGTCCTGAGCCATGCGCTGTTCTCCGTCCCCGCCGTGAAGGGCGTGGAATTCGGGGACGGCTTCGGCCTGTGCGACCTGCGCGGAAGCGAAGCCAACGATCCGTTCTGCTGCGACG
>USTB01000082.1 GCA_900557635.1 uncultured Eubacteriales bacterium | reverse complement strand
GCCCTGCTCCACCACCGTCCTTACCATTCGCAAGGAGAGCGGCAGTTGGCGCTGGACAGCGCTCTCCGTCCTCATTCCCACCCTGCTCGGCATCGCGGTGTGTGCGGCGGTCGCCGCCGTCTGGCGTTTGTTTGCCTGAGACGCAAAAACACACGGGGAAGAGCTGTCTGCTAAAACGGACAGCTCTTCCCCGTGTGTTTTTTATTTTTTACCGCTTACCGCGAGCGGCGGCGAAGGCGGCGTCGGCGGTTGCGGATGTTGCAGAAGAGGACGAAAAGATAGAACAGTGCGCCCGCGAGAAGGAGCGCGCCGAGCACGCGCAGCGCCACCGTCCAGACAGAAGCCGACGGATCGGAGCGTGCGGAAAGTGCGGACAGGTAAAGACCGTAGGAGCCGGCGGCGTAGGTGTCGTCCTCCGGACGGATCTGAATGTGCATATCGGTCACGGTATCGGTCAGGCGGCGCAGGGGCGTGAGGTCGAAGGTCACATGCGACCATTCCCCCGTGCGTATGACAGCCGTGCCCTCCAGTGTGACCGCCCCGCTGCGGGAGGTCTGCAATGTCAGGAGCAGTTGTACACTTTCCACGCCTGCGGGCGCTTCGGGGCGGACGCGCAGGGTCATGCTCTGATAGGGCTTGATCGACCAGCCGTCGGCAAAGGAACGGGAAATTCCCATGTTCTGCGCATACGCGCCGCCGTACAGTCCCACGTACATGCAGGTGCGTCCGCTGCCGTCGTCGCGCAGCTCGGCGTATTCGGCGTTATCGGACAGTCCGAAGCCGCAGAAATCGGACGTGAAATCGAAGACGGAAAGATCGGGGGTCGGATCGGGATCGCCGACCGTTCCCGCGACCTCCCGCAGTTTTCGCGCAGAAAAGTCGCGCACCGAAAAGCCCTGCACCAATTCGGGCCAGTTTCTGCACCCGAGCGCGGCGAGCGCAAAGGAGCAGTGCTCCTCGGCTGAGTCGGTGTCGATGTAGCGGACGGTTTTTGCCATGGTCTTGAACGCGCCGGGTGCGTCGGCTGTTCCTGCTCGGATGCCGCCGATGCCCGAGGGAGAGCCTTCGTCGGTATAGGAGGAATAGACCAGTCCCTCCACGGCGGTCTCTGCCACGGCGCGGGCGTAGGCATAGGTGTAATTTGCCGCCTGCATGTCCTCGGACACCTGATTGCCGCTCTGTCCCGGTAGGGAGAAGCGGTAGATCAGCAGAGGACGGATCGCGCCTTCATACTGCATGCTCTCCTGTGCCAGGAGCGCGGTTATGCGCTGCAGGTTTGCCATGGAAAGCACGGGAGTGTCATCCGAATCGGTCGCCTGTGCATCCTGCCGCATGTCGCCGCGCATGACGTCAGACGGGGAAGCGTCGATGGCTGCCTGCCACGGAAAATCGCCCGTTGCGGAAATGTACTCCGACAGTGCGCCGAGATAATCCCGACTGCCGAAAACGGTCGCCGTTCCGCCTTCCTCCGCGCAGAAGCGGTTGGAAAGCGGCACATAGATCCTGCCCGCGCCGTTGACCGAGCGCAGGGCGGTGTCGGCTAAGCGGAGCACCGCCACATACTGCTCTGCGGCGGCTTGCAGGGAGTCGGTCTCATGATAATAGCAGGTCGCGCCCTCGTTGACGCGGTCGCCGATGATCCAGCGGACGCACATGCCGTCGCCGGCGTAGCGGCTCGCCATTTCCTCAAAAAAACGGCGCAGACAGTCCGCGCCCTCGGCTTTTCCCGCCGAAAAGGCATAATACATGGCGGTCTGGGATACGCCCGTGCCGTAGAGGCAGTCCGCGACCGTTCCCATGGAGGTCTCGGGCGCGCCCAGTACGAATTGGAGATAGACGCGCACCCCCGCGCGGTTCAGGGAGCGGATCTCATAGTCCAGAAGCTCCAGCTTGTCGGAACGGATGCGCCACGGACTGCCTTCGTGCAACAGTCGGGTGCCCTCCGCCTCCTCGGTGGTCAGATATTCGTTGACCGCGACCGAAAGGACGACCATGGACGCGCCGAGGGGCAGGATATCGGAAAAGGACGAGCCGGACAGTCCCTTTTTGGAAATGGGCGTAACCGCTTCATGACTGCTCTGCGCCAAAGAGGCAGGATTGTCGAGGTAGTGCGGATCGGTCACAATGAAAAAAGACCCGTCACCCTCCTTCTGCACGGGGACATAACGGGCGTAGAGCAGCTCCTGACGGTCGGTACAGTCGACGGTGAGCGTGGTCTCGGTCCTGTCCGGATAAAAGGACAGCTCCGGCGTCAGATTCGGCAGGTCGGACAGCGACTGCCACGGGAGCAGGGCGAACAGGTGCAATTCCGTACCCGAAAAGCCCGAGACGGTCGCCTCGGACAGGATCAGGCTGATTTTCAGTTCTGTCCGATCCCTGTTCTTTTGCACCGTCACAGCCGAAATGCGGTTGGTACGGGTCAGGTCGTCGGCAAAGGAGGTCGTTGCGAGCAGGCTGATCAGTCCCGCTACGCCCGCAAGCCCCAAAAGCAGTGCAAGAATGCACGCAAGCACGCGAATGGCAAGCTGTTTTTTCATATGGCGCCTCTATCATTGCAAATATGCGGAAATGCTGATGATGGAAAAGTGCGGAAGAGGGGACGCGCGAGGATGCGCGTCCCCTCATACTTTTTCTTTTTTGTGTTCCGATACCCTTACGGCTTGGCAACGGGGATGCCGGGGGCGGCGTCGTCCGTGCTGAGGTCGAGTGCCTCATAGGGGCTGACGGGAACGTCAAAGACGTACATGCCGAAGTGGAAGCCCACGCCGTCGATAAAGCCGGTGGAGCCGACCAGACCGAGCGCATCACCTGCCGAGACGACGGAGCCTTCGGTCACGGAGAGGGAGCTCATATGGCAGTAGATGGTCTTAAGACCGAAGCCGTGGTCGATGACCACCGTGTGACCGGTGAGTGATGTGGTGCCGGCGAAGAGCACCTCGCCGCCGCATGCGGCATAGACCGTCGTGCCTTCGTTGACTACATAGTTGACGCCCTCATGACGGTAGGTCGTGCCCGTGGCGGTGATAGAGATGTTCAAGCCGAAGCCGGTCTTGATCATGGTATTGCCCACGGGGCTGATGAAGGTGGTGCCGTCCTTCCAGTAGCGCGTGCCGAGCTGATTTGCAAAGATCGGACGCATGGTCTCGGCAAAGGCGTCGAGCGTGGTCTGGGTGCGGGTCGCCACGATGATGTTGGAGCTGATGCCGCTTGCCTGTGTGCGGAAGGTCTTGTTGTTGACGTTCAGGGTCAGGTCGGTCTGTACATCGTCATATACCAAGGTGAAGGTGTAGCTGGGATGGTACTCCAGATTGTAGGAGATGGGAACGAGCGCATATACGCAGTCGTCTTCGGCGAAAAAGACGGGCGTGAAGCCGATGTCGGGACTGGAGGTAAAGGTGATCTTGGAGGGATCCTCCACGTTCTTGCCCGAAATGACCACAAAATCGCCCACATCGACGGTGGGTTCTCCGAGGTAGAAGGAGGACGGCGCGCGCACCTCGACCGTAAAATTGTAAAATGCCTCGCCGTAACTGCCGTAGATCTCGTTCTGATACCACTGCGCGGTCACGGAGACCGAAAGGGTGGCGTTATCGGTGCCGAGATTCAGGGCTTCGGAGGTCAGGTTGGCGTACAGATCGTTGAAAATAATGTCGGTGCCGTTGTATACCTGCACCAGGAAGTAGTCCGGCTCACGCGTGAAGCGGAGCTGGGGCATGCCGGACACCGAGAAGGTCTTTTTCTCGTCGGAAACAGGCGCTACGGCGTTGGCATATTCGTTTTCGGTCAGCTTGTACTTCCACACCATATTCTGCGGCAGGATCACACTGCCCTCACTGCCCAGGGTCATCACGGGGGCTTGCGCCTCCTTATAGAGCGAAAGGGCATACAGGGAGGTGACAAAGACGCCGGCATCCTCCTTCTTCACGTGGTATGCCTTGCCGTTCTGATCGGTGTAATAGGCGGCAGAGGCATCGGTGGAGAAGTAATAGGAATACTTGCTTTCCAAATTGTAGGAATAGTAGATCACCTCGAAGGGCGTGCTTTCCCGCACGGCGGCAGGGAGCGCGGAGACCGGCTCACTGTTGCGGTTCAGGGAAATGAAGAACGAGATGGTGTTCCCGCGGATCTCGCCGTACTCCGATTCGGCGTCCCTGCCCTTTTCAAAGGTATAGGACGTACCGTCTGGATCGGTGAGGGTGATTTTGGAGACCGCGCGCTCCGTCACCGGATTTTTGATGGCATGACTGTGCACCGCAATTGCAATGTAGGTGGGAATAAAGAGCAGTGCAAGGACAGCCACGGTGATAAGGACGGTCTTGATCTTCGGCATTTGGAGCTTCATGGAATTTCCGTCATTCCTTCCGTTTCGGCGCAGACGGCGCCGGAAATTTTTGTATCTGTCGTGAGTAGAATCGGGTCGTTTTTCGGGATTGCCGCAACGCAAAGCGAGGCAAAGCGGAGCAACGCAAAGCGAAGCAAGACAGCGCAGGGGACAATCCTACAGTTTGATTATACATGATTTTTCCCCTTCGGTCAAGGGGTTTGGCGAAAAACGGCGTCAATGCGACATAAAATACGTGCCCACGTGCTTTCCCTCGAAGAGATCGTAGAGGATATCGGGGTCGGCGCCGTTGAGCAGGAACATGGGGATGCCGTTTGCGGTGCAGACCTCCGCCGCGCGCAGTTTCGTGATTACGCCGCCCGTTCCGCGGTCGCTTCCCGCGCCGCCCGCGCAGGCGTAGACCGAGTCGTCGATGACGGGCACGGTGGGGATGAGGGTGGCTGTGGGATCGGTGTGCGGATCGGCGGAGTAGAAGCCGTCGATATCGGACAGATTGATGAGCACGTCGGCGCACGCCAGAACGGCGACATGTGCGGACAGGGTGTCGTTATCGCCGAATTTTATTTCTGCGACCTCGACCGAGTCGTTTTCGTTTACGACGGGAATACACCCCATTTTAAGCAGGGTATTGAATGTGTTTGTGACATTCTGCCGTCTTGCGTCGTTTGTCATTACGTCC
>USTB01000081.1 GCA_900557635.1 uncultured Eubacteriales bacterium | reverse complement strand
CCTGCCGATGGGTGATTGATCAATCACCACGACCTTGTCCAGATTCTCCAAGCCATCCACGCGGGCACACTTTCCGGGGAAGGTGTGCGCGCCGTTCAGCTCGTGCAGAAGCGTTGCGCCGAGAATGCCGTTCACCAAGGAGGACTTGCCCGAGCCGGAAACGCCCGTGACGCACACGAAAGCGCCGAGCGGGAAAGCCACATCCACATTTTTGAGATTGTTCTCCTGCGCGCCCACCACGGTGACGAAATTCCCGTTTCCGGGACGGCGGGTCTCGGGGACGCGGATCTTCCGCCTGCCCGACAGGAACGCGCCCGTGAGGGACTTCGGATTCTTCATGACCTGCGCGGGCGTGCCCTGCGCCACGATCTCGCCGCCGTGGATGCCCGCGCCTGGACCGATATCCACTAAATAGTCGGCTTCGAGCATGGTCTCCTCGTCGTGCTCCACCACGATCAGAGAGTTGCCCGCATCGCGCAGACGCTTGAGGGTGTCGATGAGCTTGTGGTTGTCCCTCTGATGCAGACCGATGGACGGCTCGTCCAGGATATACAGAACGCCCATGAGGGAGGAGCCGATCTGGGTGGCAAGCCGAATGCGCTGTGCCTCGCCGCCCGAAAGCGTCCCCGCCTTGCGGGAGAGGTTCATATAATCCAGTCCCACGTTGATAAGGAAGCCCAGGCGGGAACGGATCTCCTTTAGGATATCGCGTGCGATGACCGCAGACTCGGGCGAAAGCTCCAGACCGTTGACAAAGTCCAGCGACGCCGTGACCGGCATTTCGCACAGCTCGTGAATGTTTTTGCCGCCCACCGTGACCGACAGGATCTCGGGCTTGAGACGCTTGCCGCCGCAAGTGGGACAGGGGACGGCGTCCATGAAGTCCTCATAATAGGCATCGTGGGTCTGCGCATAGCGGCGCTCCAACAGCGGGATCACACCCTCGAACACTGCCGGATGACGGTATTCTCCGGTGCCCACCTCATAGGTCTTGCCGTCGCCGTACAACAGAGCGTGCAGTGCCTTTTCGGAAAATTCCTCTATGGGCGTGTCCAGCGTGAAGCCGTATGCCTGTCCCAATTGCTCGAAGGTGATGCCGAACCACGCGCCCTCGTTGACGCTCTTGAAGCCGTTGACCGCAATGCCGCCGTGCCGCAGAGAGTGCCGCCGATCCAAGATACGGTGCGGAGAAAACATGGAGCGCTCGCCGATGCCCGCGCAGTCCGGACACGCGCCGAACGGACTGTTGAAGGAAAACATGCGGGGGGAAAGCTCGCCGAAGCTGACATTATGCTCCTCGCACGCGAAGCTCTGGGAAAAGGTGAGCAGTTCCTCCTTCCCCTCTTCGGGGATGAGGACATGCAGATTTCCCTCCGCCAGATTGAGCGCCGTTTCCACCGAATCGGTGAGACGGGAGCGGATGTCCGGCTTCATCACCAAACGGTCCACCACCACCTCCACGGTGTGCTTCACGTTCTTGTCCAGCTCGATGTTCTCGCTCAGGTCGTACAGGACGCCGTCCACCCGCACCCGCACATAGCCGCCCTTTTTGGCGTCCGCAAACACCTTTTCGTGTCTGCCCTTCTTGGCGCGCACCACGGGGGCAAGCACCAAAAAGCGGGTGCGTTCGGGGAGTTGCATCACACGGTCGATGATCTGATCGGTGGTCTGCTGTGAGATCTCCTTGCCGCAGACGGGACAGTGCGGAATGCCCGTGCGGGCGTACAGGAGACGGAGATAATCGTAAATTTCGGTCACGGTGCCCACCGTGGAGCGGGGGTTGTGGGACGTGGTCTTTTGATCGATGGAAATGGCGGGGGACAGTCCCTCCACCGAATCCAGATCGGGCTTGCCGAGCTGTCCCAAAAACATGCGGGCATAGGAGGACAGCGATTCCACGAACCGACGGTGTCCCTCGGCATAAATGGTGTCAAACGCCAGAGACGACTTTCCCGAGCCGGACAGTCCCGTAAAGACCACCAGCTTGTCTCTGGGAATGGAAAGATCGATATTTTTCAGATTGTGAACGCGCACACCGCGCAGTTTCAGTTGGTTCTGTGCCATATCAGTTTCGGATCCTTTGCTTCTTTAGCATTTATGGTTGTAGAAAAAACGTTCTCACGTCTGCGAAAAACCCACAAAGTCGGTGACGACCAGCTCGGGCGGGTTGCACAGACGAGGGTACAGGAACATGCGGGAAAGCCCGCGGCTGATGATCTCCGCCGTGCCGTCCGCGCAGTACAGACCACCCGCATATTGCGGCAGAAAGCCCTGTCCCGGGGCGTACAGCCCGTTGACAAGACCCGGAATGCGCCACTGACCGCCGTGCGCATGTCCCGCGAACACCGCATCAAAGCCGTGACCGGCAAGATAGCTCAGCGGCGCAGGTCGGTGCACGAGCAGGATCGACAGCACGTCCGGATGCGACGTGCAGAACTCCGAGGCGGACGCGAATTCCCGCGCACTGTGCGCCTCGCCCACACATTCGGGATCGGAGACGCCGCAGACCGTCACGGGGATACCGCGAAGCTGTCGCACCTCGCCCGCGCCGAACGGCGTGACGATGCCCATTCGACGCAGATCGCGCAGGATCTGCGCATGGTGATAGCCGCGCAGACGCGCCTCGTGGTTGCCGCGCACGTAAAAGGTCGGCGCAACGGCGACAGCGCCCGACGCCGTCTCAAATGCGGGACGGAAATCCCGACGCTCGTCAAACAGATCTCCCGTAATGAGGATCATGTCGGGGTTCTGGGTCGCGACCCGATCCATCAGTTTTTGCTGACTGACGCCGTATCGGGTGGCGTGTACATCCGAGAGGACGACGGCGCGAAGCCGTCTGCCGTGCGGCAGTTTGGGGGTCAGCACGGTGTAACGGCGTACCGTCAGTCCCTGCCAGAACGCCGCCGTCGCGCCGCCTGCCGCCAGCGCAAGGGTCGCGGCGGTGCATGCAATTTCGGTTGCGGTGGATCTCAATCAGATCTCTCCCTTCTTGCGAGTCGATGTCAGGCGGGCGATCTCATCCCGCAGATATGCGGCGCGCTCAAATTCCAGATCGTGCGCAGCACGGTGCATTTCTTCGGTCATTTCGGCGACCTGACGCTTCAGCTCGTCCGCCGTCAGCGCCTTCTGCTTCTTCGCATTCCCCCGCTTGGAGGCGGCGTCGTGCTTGCCCAAATCGATCAGATCGCGCACCGCCTTGACCACGGTGTGCGGCACGATGTGATGCTCCGCGTTGTATCGGAGCTGAATTTCACGGCGGCGCTCGGTTTCCGTGATGGCGTTGTGCATGGCGCCCGTCACGGTGTCGGCATACATAATGACCTTGCCGTTTGCGTTGCGCGCCGCGCGTCCCACGGTCTGAATGAGCGCCGTTTCGGAGCGGAGCAGTCCTTCCTTGTCGGCGTCGAGAACGGCGACAAGCGACACCTCGGGGATGTCCAGACCCTCCCGCAACAGGTTCACGCCCACCAGCACGTCAAAGGTGCCCAGACGCAGATCGCGAATGATCTCGGTGCGCTCCATGGTCTCCACCTTGTGGTGGATATAGCGCACCCGAATGAGGTTCATCTCAAAGAATTCCGTCAGATCCTCCGCCATTTTCTTGGTCAGCGTGGTCACAAGCACCCGCTCGTTGTGCTCGGCGCGCGTGCGTATCTCATGCATCAGATCCTCGATCTGTCCCTCCACGGGACGCACCTCGATCTCGGGATCGACCAAGCCCGTGGGACGGATGATCTGCTCCACGATCTGCGTGGCGTGCTCCCGCTCGAAATCGCCCGGCGTGGCGCTGACGTAGACCGCCTGATGCACCCTCTCCCGAAATTCGTCAAAGGACAGCGGACGGTTGTCAAAGGCGGACGGCAAACGGAAGCCGTAGTCCACAAGACTTTTCTTGCGCGCCCGATCGCCGCCGCCCATGCCGCGCACCTGTGGCAGAGTGACGTGGGATTCGTCCACAAACAAAAGATAGTCGCGCGGGAAGTAGTCCAGAAGGGTATACGGCACCGCGCCCGGCTCTCTGCCCGACAGAATGCGGGAATAGTTTTCCACGCCCGAGCAGTAGCCGATCTCCCGCATCATTTCCATGTCGTAGCGGGTGCGTTCCTCGATGCGCTGTGCCTCGATGAGCTTGCCCTGCGATTTGAAATAATCGACCCGCTCCGCCATTTCCTCCTCGATCTTCCCGATCGCCGCCTCCCGCTTTTCATCGGATACCGCATAGTGCGTGGCAGGGAAGATCGCCGTGTAGGTCAGGTCGCGCAGGACCTCGCCCGTGACCGTGTGGATCTCGGTGAGACGGTCGATCTCGTCCCCGAAGAACTCCACGCGGATCGCCCGATGGTCGGCGGATGCCGGAAAGACCTCCACCGTGTCGCCCCGCACGCGGAATTTGTCGCGCGCGAAGCTCAGGTCGTTGCGCTCGTAGCTGATGCCCACCAGATCGCGGATCAGCTCGTCCCGACTCATTTCCATACCGGGACGCAGGGAGATCATGAGCTTGCCGTATTCGGTGGGATCGCCAAGCGAGAAAATGCAGGAGACCGACGCCACGATGATCACGTCGCGCCGCTCGAACAGCGCCGAGGTGGCACTGTGACGCAGCTTGTCGATCTCGTCGTTGATCAGAGCGTCCTTTTCAATGTATACGTCCTTCCCGGGGATGTACGCCTCGGGCTGATAGTAGTCGTAATAGGATACAAAATACTCCACCGCATTCTCGGGGAAGAATTCCCGAAATTCCGAGCAAAGCTGTGCGGCAAGGGTCTTATTGTGCGCCAAAACAAGCGTCGGGCGGTTGACATTTGCAATAATATTAGCCATCGTGAAGGTCTTACCGGAACCGGTTACGCCCAGCAAAACCTGCTCTTTTAAGCCATTTTCAATGCCTTTTGTAAGTTTTTCTATCGCTTCCGGTTGATCTCCGGTAGGTTGAAATTTGGAATGTAAAATGAATTTATCCGGCACATTCTCACCCTCTCAATATAATCAATATAGGCCAGATCTCAAGTGAAAATTCGTGTAAGAAATTCTCTGAA
>USTB01000080.1 GCA_900557635.1 uncultured Eubacteriales bacterium | reverse complement strand
CCTTTCCCAAAAGGTCCTTGACCGGGGTTCGGGGCGGCGCCCCGCGTAACTCCCCTCGTCCCCTCGTCCCCTCGTCCCCTCGCGTCCTCGTATCCCCTCACTTCGCGCGGGATTCGCAGTATTCGCAACGGTAGACGCGCTGTTCGCGGTTGGTGAGGCGGAATATCTGGGGCAGCTCCTGCTCGACAGAGGAGATGCAGCGGGGATTTTTGCAGACAAGGACGTTCACCAGACGGTCGGGAAGCTCGATGGTCTTTTTCTCGGAGAGCTTGCCGCCGCGGATCACGTTGACGGTGACGCCGGGATCCACATAGCCGAGGATGTCGGTGTTGACATCGAAATCGGAGTCGATCTTGATGATGTCCTTTTTGCCGAGCTTGGCGCTGGGAGCATTTTTGATGAGGGCGACCGAGCAGTCGAGAGAGTCCAAGCCCAAGAGACGGTAAATGGTCATGCCACGGCCTGCGGTGATGTGGTCGATGACAATGCCGTTTTTGATGGAGTCGATATGCATATTACTGTACCTCCAGAAGCATCAGGATGAGCGCCATACGCATGTATTTGCCGTAGAGCACCTGCTTGAAGTAGCAGGCGCGGGGATCGTCGTCCACGGCAACGCTGATCTCGTTGACACGCGGAAGCGGGTGAAGCACGGACATGTCGGGCGGTGCGAGACGAAGCTTTTCGGGTGTGAGGATGTAGCTGTTTTTCAGACGCAGATACTCCTCCTCGTTGAAGAAGCGCTCCTGCTGAACGCGGGTCATATAGAGAATATCCAGACTGCCCACGGCATCCTCGAGACTGCGCGTCTCCTCGTACGGGATGCCCTTTTCGTCAAGGGTGTCCTTCACATAGCCGGGCAGGGTCAGCTCGGCGGGAGAGATGAGCACGAAGCGGATGCCCGGACAGCGGGACAGCGCGGCGATGAGGGAATGCACGGTTCTGCCGAATTTCAGGTCGCCGCAAAAGCCGACGGTCATATCGGTGAGACGGCCTTTTTCGCGGCTGATGGTCAGAAGATCGGCTAAGGTCTGGGTAGGGTGGCTGTGACCGCCGTCGCCCGCGTTGATTACGGGAACCGATGCGGCGCGGGACGCCACCAAAGGCGCGCCCTCCTTGGGGTGGCGCATGGCGATAATGTCGGCATAGCAGGAAATGACCTTTGCGGTGTCCGAAACGCTCTCGCCCTTGGAGGCGGAGGAGTTTTGCGCCGCGGCGAAGCCGATGACGTTGCCGCCAAGCTCGTACATTGCCGCCTCAAAGCTGAGACGGGTGCGGGTGGACGGCTCGAAAAAGAGGGTGGCGAGCTTTTTGCCGCGGCATTTTTCGCGGTAAGCGTCGGGGTGTGCGATGATATCGTTTGCGGTGGCGATCAGGCTGTCCACCTCTTCGCAGGACAGCTCGGAAATATCGATCAGACTTCTCATTTTGTACCTCCGATCCAGCTCTCGTCGGCGGGGTTGTCGCGGAAGGCGATCAGACGGCGGATGTCGTCGGGCTGAATGTATCCCATGTCAGCCGCCGCGCGGGCAATGCAGTCGAAATCGGTGAGGCTGACATTTTTGAGATTTTCGGCGCGCAGACGGTCGATGCCCTTCTGCATGCCGTAGGTAAAGATGGAAACGACGCCGAGCACCTCGGTGCCCGCCTCGCGCAGAGCCTGCGCAACCTCGATGACACTGCCGCCCGTGGAGATCAGATCCTCGATGATGACCACGCGCTGACCCTTTTCCAGTCTGCCCTCGATGCGGTTCTGCCTGCCGTGATCCTTGTTGCCCGAGCGGACATAGCCCATGGGCATGTGCAGAAGATGGGCGGCGATGGCGGCATGCGCGATGCCGGCGGTGGAGGTGCCCATGAGGACCTCCGCCGCGGGGTAATGGGTACGGACGGCGTCGGCGATGGCGGCTTCCACGCGGTCGCGCACCTCGGGCGCGGTCAGAATGAGACGGTTGTCGCAGTAGACCGGACTTTTGATGCCGCTTGCCCATGTGAACGGCTCCTGCGGACGGAAAAAGACCGCCTTGATCGAGAGAAGATCGACGGCAATGCGCTGCTTGGTTTCCATATTCATATTTCTTCCTTTCCTGTCAGATACGTCTGTTCGGGGTTCGGTTTTTCGGGGTGTTGACGCGCAAAAGCCGCGTTACTGCGCGTCCGGACATACAAAATCGTGCACACAGCGCGCATAGGCTTCCACGGGGTCGTCGGCGGCGGTGATGGGTCTGCCCACCACGATGCAGTCGCTTCCCAGAGCCTTTGCGTCGGCAGGCGTGGTCACGCGGGACTGATCGCCCCGATCGCCGCCTGCAAAGCGGATGCCCGGGGTGACGCACAGGAAGTCACTGCCGCAGTGCGCGTGCACCGCAGAGGCTTCAAGCGGGGAGCAGACCACGCCGTCCAGACCCGCGCGCCGTGCGTTCTGCGCATAGCTGAGCACCACCTCGTCGAGCGGCTTTGAGATGAGAAGCTCCTTCTGCATGCGCGCCTCGTCCGTGGAGGTGAGCTGGGTCACGGCGATGAGCAGAGGACGGGTGCCGTCGGGACGGGTCAGTCCCTCGAGCGCCGCCTCCATCATTGCCGCCGTGCCTGCGGCGTGCAGGTTGCACATGTCGATGTCCATGCGGGAAAGCACCGCCATGGTCTTTTTTACGGTGTTCGGGATGTCGTGCAGTTTCAGATCGAGGAAGATGCGGTGTCCCCGTTCGCGGATGCTCTGCACGATGTGAGGGCCTGCCGCATAGAACAGCTCCATGCCGATCTTTACAAAGGGCTTTCTGTCACAGCCCGCAAAGCGGTCGAGAAAGGAAAGAGTCTCGTCCTCGCCCGCAAAGTCGCAGGCAATGATTACGTCTTTTGGCATCAGTGTGCACCTCCGATTATTTCTGTGAGATCGTTGATCCTGTATTTTTCCATCACTGTCCCGAGCGACGAGACGATGTCCCTGCATGCAAAGGGATCCACGAGGTTCGCGGCGCCCACCTCAACAGCCGAGGCACCCGCTAACATGAATTCGAGCACGTCCTCGGCGCTCTGTATGCCGCCCATGCCCACAATGGGGATGGAGACCGCCTCATACACCGCATAGACCATGCGCAGTGCCACGGGCTTGACGGCAGGACCGGAGAAACCGCCCGTCTTATTGGCAAGGACGGGACGCCGCGTCCGCAGATCGATACGCATGCCGAGCAGGGTGTTGATGAGGGACAGCCCGTCGGCGCCCGCCGCCTCGCACGCACGTGCGATCTCGGTGATGTCGGTCACGTTGGGGGACAGCTTGATGATGACGGGCTTTTTTGTGACCCGCCGCACCGCCTCGGTCACCCGCGCGGCGTTTTTTGCGTCGGTGCCAAAGGAAAGTCCGCCGCCGTGCACGTTGGGGCAGGAGATGTTGACCTCATACCAGCCGATGCCCTCCGCCGCCTCCAGCGCCTCGATATTCGATACATATTCTTCCACCGAAAAGCCGCCCACATTCGCCATGACCGGCTTGTGAAAGCAGGCATGTAGACGGGGAAGCTCCTCGCGGATGACCGCGTCCACTCCGGGATTCTGAAGTCCCACGGCATTGAGCATGCCGCCCGTGCATTCCGCAATGCGGGGGGTGGGATTGCCGAAGCGCGGCGACTGTGTCGTTCCCTTGAAGGAGAGAGAGCCGAGACAGTTGATGTCGTACAGCTCGGCGAATTCCCAGCCGTAGCCGAAGGTGCCGCTTGCGGGGATCACGGGGTTGTCGAGCGGGATGCCGCACAGTGTGACCCTTGTGTTTACCATATGATCTCCTCTCTGAACAGCACGGGGCCGTCCCGACAGATGCGCTTGGCACCGTATTTCGTTTCGCAGGTACAGCCCATGCATGCGCCGAAGCCGCAGCCCATGCGTTCCTCAAAGCTGAACTGACCGCCGACCCCCGTGCGCGCCGTCCCGTCCACTGCCCGAAGCATGGGGAGAGGACCGCAGGTGTAGATGTAGGTGTATTCGCGTTCCCCCATGGCGTCGGTCACAAAGCCGCGCGTACCGTAGGAGCCGTCTGCCGTGGTCACGGTGACATCTGCGCCGAGCGTGCGGAATTCGTCCTCGCAAAAGACCTCCTCAGCCCGATTAAAGCCTAAGATCACCTGCGGGTGCGCGCCCTGTGCGATCAGCTTGCGGCACAGAGCGTACAGAGGCGGAACACCCACGCCGCCGCCCACCAGCAGGGGAGCGTTGCCGGCAGGGGATGTGTCGTAGCCGTTGCCCAGTCCCACGAGCAGATCGAGGACGGTGCCCTGCGGCATTGCCCGCATTTTTTCGGTGCCCGTGCCCACGACCTTGTAGATGAGGGAGAGGGAGCCGTCCGCGTAGTCATAGACCGAGATGGGTCGCCGCAGATAACAGCCGTCGATCTTGATATTGACGAACTGTCCCGCCGCCGTGACGGCGGAGGTGTCGCCCGCCAAGGTCATGCGCAGGACGGACGGGGCGAGCTCGGTGTTCGAGGTCACCGTAAACAGTGCCTGCTTCATATCGGTTCATCGCTTCCTTTCGGTTATTTATACGGATCGGCGCTTATGCGTCGATGGTGGAAATGCCGAGGGTGGTTTCCTCCAAAACGTCGAGGAGCACCTTGACCGTATCGAGTGACGTGAACATGGTCACATTGTTTTCCACGGCGCACTGCCGTATCTTGTGACCGTCCGACAGCACATCCGAGGAATTGAGGTCGCGGGTGTTGATGACATAGGTCACATAGCCCTGTCGGATGGCGTCGGGGATCTCGTTACTGCCCTCGCTGATCTTTTTGAGGGCGTGGGTGCGGATGCCGTGCTCCTTTAGGAAGCGCGCCGTGCCCGCAGTCGCCTGAATATTGAAGCCCATCTGATAGAAGCGGCGCACCAGCGGCAGGGTCTCTTCCTTGTCCTTATCGGTGACGGTGACCAGTACCGTGCCGTAATTCATCACGCTCATGCCGCATGCCTTAAGTGCTTTGTACAGGGCGCGGGTCAGCTTGTCGTCGTATCCGATCGCCTCACCCGTGGACTTCATTTCGGGAGAGAGGTAAGCATCAAGACCCCG
>USTB01000079.1 GCA_900557635.1 uncultured Eubacteriales bacterium | reverse complement strand
CCAGAAAGCTCCGCCTGGATCACCCAGCCAGTTAAAGGGCTGGATACCAAACCTGGATGCGATCATGTTTACAAGTCCCTCTGTCTTAAACAAAAATCTCCACAATACCGCAATGGAAACGGATCCACCCAGAATAGAAGGGATGTAATAAGCAGTTCTGAAAAAGTTCACGCCCTTGATCTTAAAATTCAGGATATAAGCGATAAACAAAGCAAAGATCAATTCCAGTGGAACGGTAAGAAAGGCATATTTAAAGGTCTGTATAAATGCCTTCATGATCAATGGGTCGCCCAGTATTTTTTTGTAGTTGCTTAAGCCTGAAAAAGTAGCTGTCCTGAAAAGGTTGTAATCATGGAAACTGTAGATCAATGATGATATAAAGGGATACAGTTTAAAGATTGCAAATCCGATCCACCACGGCAGGATCAGCAACAGTCCCACATTCTTCTTTCTGAATTCTTTGAATTTCATTTTATCGCCTCCTCCATGTTTTCCGAGGTATGCCGTATGATCTGCACCGTTCCGTTTTCCTTCTGCACCGCCTCAATCGGGTGTTGCTTTTGGCGAGCGGTGATGCCTTGGGCAAACTGATTGGCAAGCGCCACGATATTTGCCTTACTGCGATAGTTTTCGACAAGCTCATAGCGCGCAGCGCCGTATTCCTCCGTCAGGCTTTGCATATGGGCGGAATTCGAGCCTCGGAATTCATAGATATTCTGATCGTCGTCGCCCACGGCGATCACGCGCATATCGTCATTGTTTTGCATGAGCGCACGGATCAGGGCGAATTCGTCCGCATCCATATCCTGCGCTTCGTCGATGACGAGAACGCTTTTGGTGATCTTTCCCCGCTCGACCTCGCCGCGGGCGATCATCTGTGCGGCGTCGCGAACGACGTTTTCCGCGCCGTCCAGACTGCCGATCTTGCCGAGAAGGTCGAAGCAGTAGGAATGGAAGGTCTTGATCTCGACAAAATTTGCCGCATTCCCGATCAGCGCCATGAGCCGCTTTTTGAATTCGGTCGCCGCCGCGCGGGAAAAGGTCACCATCAGAAGCTGTTCGTGCTTGACATCCTCCAAAAGCAGTAACGACGCGAGCTTATGCACAAGCACGCGGGTCTTTCCGCTTCCCGGACCCGCCGCCACCACGATACAGCGGGAATCGGCATCATTGATGATCTCCGCCTGCCGATCGGAAAGCGCGCCGAACAGTTGGCGGTACTTCTCGGGCGTGATATTCCGATTGATCTCCTTTGCGCGCTCTCCTTTGAAATACTTTGCGATGAAATGCCGAAAATCCATTCCGAAATAGTCGTGCACGAATTGCAGGGCGGCGTCATAATCCCTGACCATCAGGTTGGCGTATTCGCCGACGATATGGATCTGCTGAATTTTTTGTTTATAGTATTCGCCCAGCGAACGGTAATCCTCCGCTTTGTAACGGATCTTGTTGTCAAGGATCAGGCGCTTGACCTCCATGCCGTTATAAAGCACCAAAAACCCGCCCTCCAGCTTCATCGAGCCGATTTTGGAAAGATAGAGCAGGGCGTCCTCCACGTCGGCGAGACTTGCTTCCGCCATACAGACATCCATTTTGGGTTCTTCGGTATATTTTCGGAACATGTCCACCAGCGAAAACAGGACCGGCGCTTCCTCTTTTCCCGTTTCCGATGTCTGCGCGGTGTCATAAAAGCGGGAAACCAGGAAGCGGCAGATATCGATGCGGCGGCGGTATTTGTCGATCAGCCTCGGGATCTCCATGGTCGGCACGATCAGGGCGCGTTGGCTCGGCTCGGATGAGCCGTCGTCCGAAACGGCGTTCCCCTTGGAGATATAGCCCTTGATGGTCAGGTAATAGAGCAGAGTGCGGATGTTTTTGACGGACGAGCCTGCGATCCCCGCCGACAGCGCCGCTTCGTTCAGCTCCTTTAAGGAATAATCCGCGCCCGTTTCCTCCAACTGCCCCAGGAGGAAATCTTCCAGCTTTGCAAACCGATTCAGGATCTGCGCGGAGCGGTTTTCGGTATCCGATTTCAGGATGTACGCCGACATATCCATGCTGTCGGCAAGGATGCCCTCCTGACGCATCAGGTTGACCGAGGAGATCACGTCCTCCTTCGGGATGCCGAGGATATCCGCAAGATAATCCACGCGCGACTCCGCATTGTCGTTTCCCGCGGCGGCAATGCTTCTGACCGATATTAAGGATTTGATGATGCGTTTGGCGTTTTCCTTTTGCTTTTCGCCGAACGCCGCGGAATGCTCGATTTTGAGGGACGCTTCCTCCATGTCCTTTGCCAGAATGCTTGTGGCATACACGTGCGGGACATTTCTGCCGCGCTTCACGTAACCCGCATTTTCCAAAGCCGCGACAGCCGTTCGGACGCGTGATTCGATCTCGCGCGCCGAGGAGTCGTCCCACCCCGCCTGTCTTGCGATCTCCAAGGCGGAACAGCAGACCCACGGCTTTTCCCGCGTCATATCCTTGAGGGCTTTCCACACCTGTTGGATCTCGCTGATGCTGAGCTTTGTCTGGTTCAAGAGCATAAAATGCTTGTCCAGATCATTGTCGTTGAACAGGACGTAGCACTCCGCCAGCAGGCTTGGGTCGCGTCCTGCGCGTCCCGCCTCCTGAACGTAATTTTCAAGCGAATCGGAAATGTCGTAGTGGACGACCAGACGGACGTCCTTCTTGTCCACGCCCATGCCGAACGCCGAGGTCGCAACGATGATCTGCACCTGATTGCCGATGAAGGCCTCCTGATTTGCGATCTTCTCGTTCGGATCCATTTTCCCGTTGAAGGGCTTTGCGGGAAAGCCGTCGCCCGTCAGCTTTTTTGCAAGCTCCACCGTGCGTCTCGTGCGGGAAACGTATACGATGGTGGGGCAGTTTTTCTGTGCGATCAGCGAGCGGAGCGCATTGTACTTTTCCTCATCCGTCTCCTTGAAAAGCACGGTGTAGCGCAGGTTTTCGCGATCTGCATTCGACGTGAACAGTTCGAGCGGCAGATCCAGCTTGACGCGGAAATAGTCGCAGATGTCCGTGATGACCTTTTGCTTTGCCGTGGCGGTGAAGCAGGAAACGGGAATGGGATTCCGAAGCTGTTTTTTCTGCTGATATTCCCGAATAAAATCGCCGATATACAGGTAGTCCACGCGGAAATCCTGTCCCCACGCCGAAAAGCAATGCGCCTCGTCGATCACAAACCGAACCACATTGCGGGAGAGCAACAGTTTTTCAATGGTGCGGGAGCGGAGCTGTTCGGGCGAGATGTACAAAAGCGTGGCAAGCCCGCACGCCACACGGTCAAGCGCTTCGGCGCGCTCGATGGGGCTGAGCAGTCCGTTCACCGTGACCGCATCGACAAGACCTTTTTCGTTGAGGTTGTCCACCTGATCCTTCATCAGGGACTGGAGCGGGGAGATCACGACCGTCAGTCCGTGGGCGCATTCCCCCGCCATCAGCGCGGGGAGCTGAAAGGTGATGGATTTCCCGCCGCCCGTCGGAAAAACGGCAAGTAGGGATTTTCCGTCCACCGCCGCCTGCGCCGCACGCTCCTGTAGCGGCTCTCCCGCATAGGTGCGGAAGGAGTCGTAGCCGAAAAACTGCTTTAGCTTTTTGTAAATATTCAGCCTGTCGCGGCAGTACGCGCATCCGTCCGCGCACGGGGTGTGGCAGAGGAAGGTCACCACGTTATCGATTTTGGGATAGTTTCGGGTCAGCCACGGCGGCGTGACCGAGTGATAGTCCGCCGAGCCGATCAGGGCAAGCGCATAGGCAAGCTCGGTGGGGTAATGTCGGATCATCAGTTCCACATCGGCATTGGCACAGATGCGCCCGTCAAATTCTTCCCGAATGAGCCGCGGCACATTGGAGCGGTACGGGACGAAGCCCACATAATCGAAAAAGCCCCCGAATTCCGGTTTGTCGTATAAAAGACAGCAGTATATCTGCTTCCGCTTGGACGAAAGCGCCTGGAATGCGTTCACTTCATCCGCCAAAAGGCGCATTGCCTTTTCCGCGTCATTGAGCGGATTGTTGAGCTGATCGACCTGCAATTTGTCGTCCTTGACCAGTCTGTGATACGGGCGGCACGGAAACAAAAGCGGGGACAGGTAGAGCGTGTCGATTGGTTGGGCACGGAGCGGCTCTTCCAAATGCGGTGTCAGATATTCGAGATCGTGATGAATGATATTATGTCCGCAGACAAAATCCGCATCGGACAGGAAGGCAAGGAAATCCCGCAGAGACGGCGCGTGGAAGGAGGAACGGTCGCTCCTGACCGCTCCGAGATCATGGATCTTTTTATCGTCAATTCCGATCTCACAGTCGATATATACAACGGATCTTGCCATGGCTCCTCCTTTGCCTGTCGGATCAACCGAATATCTTTTTTTCATTGTACATGATTCTTCAGTAAAACGCAAGCGGAAAACGGGAGGAATTCACGGATCGTCTAATTTTTGTGCGATAAATGTCTCAATAAGAGAAAAAAACAGGGCAACGTTCCTGCGTGTGCAGGTGCGTTACCCTGAATTTTTCCGAGGTTTTCAGTTTTTCTCCGCCTGACCGCGATAGCGATACAAGCCGACGGCGGAGGAAACGATGCAGACCGATTCCATGAGCACCGAAAAGTATGCCTGAAAATAGAGATTGTAGATGATGACCAATGTGGACGTGAACAGAATGCTCTGCCGCAGGCGTCGGTTACTGCTCCACGAAAGCACAATGGTATTGATGACCAGCGCTGCGATCACCAAAAGGGAGATCGGTCCCTGCCAGGAAAGCGCGCCCATGCCGGCGAGAATCGCCGCCAGTACATACGGCCACGCGGGATGGGAAAACACCTTGGTGTTCTTGGCAAAAAAGACGAGGTTGCGCAAAAGGCACACAATGTTCAGCGCCATGCCCGACCATGCACCCAAGGTCGCATACGACAGGATTGTGGCGATGATCACGCCCGTCTGCAAAATCAGCAGGCGCTTCTCGTTTTTTGCCTGATAGGTGCAGAAGGAAAAGACAGCCGCCACAAGTCCCCATGCGTTTCCGATGAACAGGCGGGGATTTTGCGC
>USTB01000078.1 GCA_900557635.1 uncultured Eubacteriales bacterium | reverse complement strand
CGGGGCGGCGCCCCGCGCGTCTCCTTTGGCGCTCCGCGCATCCCCGCGCGTCCCTGCGTGCCCCCGATGGAGGTAAAAATGGATTTCAGCTTTTTGACGACATATCGCGGAACAACACTGCGCCTGTTTGCGTGGTGCATGTTTCTGGGTCTGGGCGTTGCCGTGATTGCCGCGACCTTTCAGCGAAGGGTCCCGGGAAGGATCGTGCGTCGGCTTTTGCAGGAGCGGGCGCATTCGGCGGGCGAAGCCAAGACCTTAGCGGAGCTTGGGATCGCGCCCTCCTTCTGGATCCGTGCGGCAATGCGCGGAAAGTATTCCGCATTCCGCCGTGTGGTGGCGATTGCGGGCAGAGAGGACACGTATGCGGAGGCGTGCGCAGGTGCGCAGGCGGACGCATGCACAGATGTGCAGACAGGCGCGCAGGAACAGACCGACGAATCGGACGCTACGGCGCACAACGGCAAAGCGAAGTGCCACGCGTCGGGCAAGAAGTCGGCGGCGGACGCGCGTCGCGCGAACATGAGCACGGCGTCGGACTACCTGAACGGCGCGCTCTACATCCCTGCCGACTGCACCGCGCGTGCCGAAAGCATTTTCGGTCATGACGAGGGCGGCTTCGGAACGGCAATTTTAGGCATGGCAGTCGGACTTGCGGTCTCCGTGCTGATCACCTTCTTTGCCGAGGAGCTTTTGACCATGCTGAACAACTTTATCAAACGATTTTTCTGAAAAAGTCCCGCGCGGACGGCTGTAAGCAGATGCCGTCATGACGCGGGTACGCCCGATATCATAAACGAAATCAATGAAATCGGCGAAACCGACGAAAACCGACCGGCAAATGAAACCGAAGGAGGATATACATATCATGACGCAAAAACAGGCAAAGCGTTCGCGGCCGCGCAGACGGCGCTCCACCGTCACCGTACTGCTCATCACGTTTGTGTGTGCGGTGGGAGCGGTGCTTTTGCTGTATACCATTCTGTCCGCCTTCGGGTTTCACTATGTGAGAAGTACGAGCGGCGACGGCGTGGTGAAGTTCCTCGGATGGACGAACAAGGACGGCAGTCCCGTTTCGGGCACGCTGTATTATGAGAACGGCTTGACGGCGGTAGTGGATTCCGAGGCGGGAACGGTCACGTTTTCCAACGGAAACATTTACGAAGGACCGATGAGCGGGCTTCTCATGCACGGTCAGGGCAAAATGACCTACCGAAACGGCGACGTTTACGAAGGCACCTTTACGGCGGGAGTCATCACGGGGTACGGCAAATTCACGTATTCCGATTACGACGTATACGAAGGCAATCTGCTTAACGGGGTCAAGCACGGAAACGGCACATACACATGGTCGGACGGCTCATACTACACGGGCAATTTCGAGAACGGACTCAAGGACGGGCAGGGCAAGCAGGTATGGTCGGACGGCGCGTCCTACAGCGGCACCTACCATGAGGACTCCAGAGACGGGCAGGGTACCTACACCTTTTCGGACGGTTCCACGTACACAGGTGACGTAAAATACGACGTGCGGGAAGGGCACGGCACCTTCACGTGGGCGAACGGCGAGAGCTACACGGGCGAATTCAAGAATAATCAGCCCAACGGACAGGGTGAATACTCCTGGCCGAGCGGCAGAAAGTACACGGGGCAGTTCCGCGACGGCGTGATCGTGGAGGAGGATGCGTCGGCGTTGCCGTCTGAGCCGGTCAGTCCCATTCCGGACGCGGCAAGATGACGGGCGGAGACGAGACGCGCCGAGAGGTACCGGATAGCTTCTCTGCGGCGTTCGGTTTTCCTCCGGTACCGCGCAGGATCCTGTTTGCCGCAATGACCATGCGGACGGGCGGCGCCGAGACCCATATTCTGACGCTGGCAAGTGAGCTGGTTCGTCGCGGGCACAGCGTCACGGTGGCATCGGACGGCGGCGAGTTAGAGGACGAATTGCGCTCCGCCGGCGTCGGTGTCGAGCACATACCCCTGAACCGCAAGGAAGCGTTTTCGGTTTTCCGCGCCCGCAGACAGCTCGAAGCTCTCTTGCGGCGGGAATCGTTTGATGTGATCCATGCGCATGCCAGAATCCCCGCATTTGTGTGCGGACGGGTGGCGCGTCGGCACGGGATTCCCTTTGTCACAACGGTACACAGTCCGTTTCGCGTCACGCCGCTTTTACGCCGCGTCACCGACTGGGGCGAACGGGTCCTGGCGGTCAGCCCCGACCTTGCCACATATATCACGACGCAGTACGGCTTCGATCCTGCATATGTAACGCTGACGGTGAACGGTGTTGACCCCGTTTGTTTTTCGCCCGCAGGTGCGGGAGAACGGGAGGCGCTGTGCCGAAAATTGGGACTGCGCGCCGACGTGCGCCGCGTGATCTGCGTGAGCCGCATTGATCCGGATGCCGACACCATGCCGCTGATGCTGGCGCAGATCGCGCCCGACCTGGTGCGGGCGGTTCCGGATGCCGAGATCCTGATTGTGGGAGACGGCTCGGACATGAACACCCTGCGCTTTCTGGCGGAGCAGGCGAACCGCATCACCGGACGCGAAGCGGTGCGGCTTGCGGGGAGCACGGTTTCGGTCGCGGATTATCTGCGTGTCTCGGACTGCTTTGCGGGCGTGTCGCGCTCGGCGCTGGAGGCGATGGCGTGCGGACTGCCTGCGGTTTTGGGCGGCAACGGCGGCTACCTCGGTATTTTCGGTGCGGAAAGCCGCTCCTTGGCGCGCAAAACCAATTTCTGCTGTCGGTACTGCCCGCCTCTGCTTGCGTTTCCCCTCCTGCGGGACCTGTGCGCAGAGCTTTCCATGTCGGCGGCGGAGCGGCAGGGGCAGGCGGAATATAACCGCGGGACGGTGCTGTCCGACTACTCCGTGGGGCGCATGGCAGACGACTGCGAGGCGGTCTATTCCGCAGTTGTCGCAGAGCATGTGGGCAGATGAGGGCTTATTGCTTCGGACGGCGGCGCGTCGGCTTGAACGTTTCTTCTGTCTCTTCCTCCCCGGCATCGCCGCGGCGCATCCCGCGTGAGACATCCCGCAGGACAAGCAGACCCGACAGGACGAGCATGCCGCCGAAGATCCGTCTCAGCCATCCGAGCGGAAGCACACCCGTGAGCGTGGTTCCCATAAGCGAGCCGAGCAGTCCCGCGCCCGAGAGGATCGCCCAGATGCGGGCATCGGGTCGGTGGCGCCGGCAGTGCAGAAGCAGAGCCGAGGCGGCGCACAACAGGAAAAACCACAGATTGACCCCCTGCGCGTAAAGCTGGGGCGCGTTTTTTGCCATGGTGAGGTAGAGGATGAGCAATCCGCCGCCGCCCACGCCCATGCCGCTCAGAACGGCGACAAAAAATACAATCCAGAATTCAAGCATATACTGTTATCGGATGCCTCCTGATTTTTTGAGAAGATGCGGAAAAAGCGAAGGACGGAGTGCCGGAAACGGCGCGGAAAAACTTTGTGCGGAGCGCTTTCCCGTACAACCTCCGATGCGGAAAGGCGTAGGATAGAGCGCCGAAAACGGCGCGGAAAAACTTTGTACGATGCACTTCTTGTACAACGTCCGATGCGGTAAGAAAAAGGACGCGGGATGCAGACGTAACGGTGATTGCAAACGCCATGGCGCGGCTACAAAAGCATGCGGGAGCCTGCCCAGACGGTGAGGATGGCAAAGACGATCTTTACGGTCTGCGCACGGAGACGGCGCGTCAGATACGCACCTGCCGCACCGCCCGTAATGCCCGGCAAAACGTACGGGGTAAGGTCGGAGAACGATACGATGCCGCGCGCGAGATAATTCAGAGAGGATATGGTGGTGATCACGCTGACCACCGCAATATTCATCACAAAACGGTCCTTTGCCGTGCGGTAGTGCATGCGGGAGAGGGCAAAATAGAGGATCATGCCCCCGCCGCTTCCCAGAAGTCCGTTGCACAGTCCTGCCAGCAGACCCACGACGGCGAGCAGACCCACGGCGGGCTGTCCGTGTTCCCTGCGGGAAGGCGGAAGTACCGAGGAATTCGTAATTTTCACCCCCAAAGTGCAGACAAAGACGGTCGGATCGGAAATCGAGCCGCATGTCGGAAAGGTATTTTCATTATGAATGTAGTATCCGCAATCTTTTTCGGAATCATACAGGGCTTGACCGAGTTTTTGCCGGTCTCCTCCTCCGGACACCTTGCCATTATGCAGAACATATTCGGCATGGAGAACGTGGAAGAGACCAGCCTGACCTTTACGGTACTGCTTCACCTCGGAACGCTGATCGCAGTCTTTTTGGTGTATCGGCGCGACATTTTCCCACTGATCCCTGCGTTTTTCACGGGACTGGGAAAGCTGTTTCACGGGAAACGGAAGCTCGCCGACTATAACGAGCGGGAACGGATGGTCTTTTTCGTCATCCTCGCTACCGTGCCGCTCGTCCTTGCCGTTTTGATGAAGGACGGCGTGGCGCTCCTGAGCGCGCATACCAAGGTCATCGGCTTCATTCTAATGCTGAACGCATTGGTTCTGTACATATCCGATCGGTTCTCGGGCGGAAACGGCGGCATCAACGAGATGACGCCCCGCAGTGCGGTGATGGTGGGACTGTGCCAGTTCTGCGCCGTCCTGCCCGGCCTGTCCCGCTCGGGCGCGACCATCACGGGCGGACTGTTGCAAGGCTTCTCCCGCGAATTCGCTGTGAAATTTTCGTTTATTTTGTCCATTCCCGCCATTCTCGGTGCAAACATTTTAGAGGTGCCGAAAATTGTCAGCAACCCCATACCGCAGGGTGAGATGGTCGCGTACATCGCGGGCGTGGTCGCGGCGGCGCTCTCGGGCATTGCGGCAATGAAGCTGTTGCAGTTCATTTCGCGCAAGTCCAATTTCCGCATTTTCTCGTATTACTGTCTGGCGGCAGGTCTGATTGCCGTGATCTTCGGATAAGAGCGGTCAAAGCGACGGACGTTGATTTTGATTTTCGGTTTTTGAGATTAAGGAAGGTGTAAAGGTTTGGCAAACACCAAAAAAACAAGGAAAACGGGGAGCAGCGACTCTCGAACGCAGAAAAAGCCTGCGGCAAAAAAGCGCGAAAAAAGCGTCGAGGCGCGCAATCCCGACAGCCTGCGCAATC
>USTB01000077.1 GCA_900557635.1 uncultured Eubacteriales bacterium | reverse complement strand
AAGATGTAGATACTTTCCTTGGCTATGCAAATGAAGAGAACCTGGAGGCAATTCCGGTTGCAGTTGTAACAGAGGATCCTCGTCTGGTACTTGTATGGAGAGGAAAAGAAATTGTAAATATTTCCCGTGCATTCCTTGACACTAACGGTGCACATCAGGAGACAACTG
Source organism: uncultured Eubacteriales bacterium (assembly GCA_900557635.1). The sequence goes on along the minus strand of USTB01000077.1, from coordinate 5,019 downwards.
TAGAAGTAGAAATCCCTAACAAAGAAGGCAATCTCTTTGAAGAGCGCCCGGATGTAGCTGATGTAAAAGCTAAATGGATGGAAACTCTGGCAGACTTAAATGTATGCTCTCAGAAGGGACTTGTGGAAATGTTTGACGGTTCCATCGGAGCCGGATCAGTGTTCATGCCTCATGGCGGAAAATATCAGATGACAGAGACGCAGGCGATGGTGGCAAAAGTTCCGGTACAGAATGGTACAACGGACAGCGTATCCATGATGAGTTATGGATTTGATCCGTATCTGTCAAGCTGGAGTCCGTATCACGGAGCTGTCTATGCTGTCACAGAGTCTATGGCTAAGATCGTGGCTTGTGGTGGAGATTACAGCAAGATCCGTTTCACCTTCCTCAAGGCGGAGAGCGGCACGGTGGAAATCTACGCCGTTTATCCCGCCTCATTTTACGGCAATCGGGGAAGCCGTCTCGGCTCGTTGGACTCCTGCCGTCTCAGTGAGGGCGGCGACAAGGTAACGGTCAGCGGTCAGCTGTCTGCCACGGCACAGTCCGGCACGCGCAGTCAGAAGATTCTTGTGTTCCCACTGCTCCCCGAGGACAACGCGTGGAGCGTCGATTTCACCTCCCGCACGCCCCTCGCCTCGGCACAGGCGGAGGAGCAGTTCTCCCTGTCCTTTCCGGATACCGACCACCGTTTTCTCACCTATAAATTCGCCGCGGTTCTCCAAAGCGGAAGCACCTGCACGCTGATCGACGATCCCGTTTTTATCTCCAATCCCGAGGTGCTCGCGCCTGCCGCAGATGCCAAGGTCTATGCCGTCACAAAGAAAGGCATAAGCGGCACTGAGGCATGGCTGGAGGCGGAGGATATGGGGGTCAGACACACGGTCATTCCCGTGTACCTCTCGAGTCTGATCACGGCCGACAGCACAGGCACCCCGCTCGGCGATACCGGGCTGTACCGCAATGACGACTACCTCGACAGTCTCGGCAATGCGATCACTACGGCTTCCAAAAACGGTCTGCGCGTCTATTTGCAACTCACGGCGACCGAAACCGAAAGCGACGTGCTCAACCGTGCGCTCATTCATCCGAAATGGCAGGGGCAGACGGGCAGCGCCCCCCTCAACGCCGCCGACGAAGTGGGCATCGCCGTCCTGCGCGCCGCTGTGTCCGAGCTGGCACAACGCTGGAGCGGCAGTGTGTACGGGCTGATCGTCGGCAGTCCTGCCGCCGCAGACGACACCGCGAACCGGGAGAACGGCATGACCGCCGCACAGCGCGTGGACGCCGTCGCCGCTGCTTACCGTGTGATATATACCGCCGCAAGATCGGCAAACGCCGCCATCGATGTGAGCTTTGCGGTTTGTAACGAATGGGATTCCGCCGTCACGGGTCCCGCCTCCCGCAGTCTCGGAACGCAGGGTCTGCTCGATGCGCTGGCACAGCGCCTGACTGCAGGCGGCAGGATCGGCTGGAGCATCTTCCTCGAGCTGTCCGCGCCGTCCTACCGAACGCTCAGCGACGGCACCGTGCTGACCGTGCTGTGTGCCGAAGATATGCCGCGCTTCTGCGAATACCTTTCCCTGCTGACCAACCGCTACGGGTGCGACCTCCCCGACATCTACGTTTCGGACACGGGCTTTTCGGGCGATGCGACCCCGGACACCCTGCGTCTGGCATACACCTTTACCGTGCTGAACACCAAGAGCTGTGAATCGGTGCGGGGATACTTCATCCCGCGCTCGGTCGCCCTTTCGGGCGGTACGGTCTTTCGCACCATGGACACCTCGGACGGCGGCGCCGCACTGGACGCCCTGCTCCCCGAATACGGCGCCGCCTCCTGGAGCGAGCTGATCTCGGGCTACTCCGCATCCTCTCTCCAACGGCGTACCGAAAGCACCGCCTTTTTCATTCAGGGCACGCCCGTCGGCATGACAGGCTCTGTCTCCCTGTTCGATTTTTCGGAGAATACCGCGGGATGGACGCCGAACGTCTCCTATGTCACCCTGCGCAACGGTATCACCTATCTGGGACAGAGCAATACCCTGTTCATACACTATCAGCAGGGGAATGAGGCGCGGTACCGCGCCGCCGTGTGCGATTTCGACTACCCGCGTGATTTTTCCGCCTGCCCCGTGTTCTCCGTTCGGGTCGCCGCCGCTTCCCTGCCGTCCGACGTTCGGGAGGCGCGCGTGGAATTCATTCTCAAATCGGGCGACAACAAAATGACCGCATACGGCACGGTGCAGTCGGGTAGCTTCACCGACCTGTATTTCGACGCCTCGGGCTTTTCGGGCATCCGCGCCGTGAATTCCGTGCGGATCCGCATTGTGTCCGAGAATACCGATAATATCGGGGAGCCTACCCTTGTGCTGTCCGATGTCTCGGTGCACTCCCAAAACTATACCGAGGATTATCTGCGCCGCCTGTTTGACGAGGAACGCATCCGCTACACGGGCACGAATCGCATCCATATCCCCGTCTATGTGATCCGTTCTCTCATCGCCGTGGGTGCGGTCTGCGTCCTCATTGTGATGTACCGCATGATGCGCCGTCGCCGCCGCGCCTCGGCAAACCGAAGCAAAAACGAATTCGAGAGCTTTCCGCATTTGTAACAGTGTCACAAAACAATATTGTGCTAATTAACACAGATTTCATTTGAGGTTTAATTTCAATTCACAATTATAAAGTATCATTGACAGTGTAGATATTGTTTTGTGAAAAACAATAGTAAATTATCATTCTCAAAAGGAGAAACGCAAAATGAAGAAGCTATTTTCCATTTTGATCCTGGCTGCCATGATCGGCGCCATGTTCACGGTTCCTTCCTTCGCTATGACGCCCAAAAAGCTCGAAGCCGCTTACGGCACCCCGAAGCTGGACGGACGTATGGACGATGCGTACCTGGAATCTACCGAAATCACCGTTGATGTGGTCTACGATGAAGCAAATCAGGCATGGCCCGGCGGCAACATCGGCAACGCAGTCGGCAAGGCACGTTGCCTGTGGGACGACGGTTATCTGTATGTCTACTTTGAGGTACAGGATGCAGTCCGCTCCGAGGCAAGATCTAATGTAGGTGTATACCGCACCGACTCCACCGAGGTCATCATCGACCTTCCGAACGCGCAGGACGGTCAGGAGACCATCAACTCCGATGCAGGTCAGTTCACCGCAGGCTATCTGGAAACCGACATGGCAGGCTACGGCTACTGGTACGAGATGTACGGCGATTCCGCTAAATTCTTCGTGCGTGATATCGACGGCGGCTATGCCGTGGAATATCAGATCCCGTTCGGCACCGAATACTCCCCCATGGAAGCCGGCAAGACCATCGGCATCGTTTTTGCCATCAATGACGATGCAGACGGCAAGGAAGGCAGAGAGTACATCGTTTACGGCAACGAGGATCAGCTCGGTAGCTGGAATAAGACCGTAAACTACGATCAGCTCACCCTGATCGAAGGCTCTGGCAACCATACCCCCAACACCCCCGACACCGATGACTCCAAAGTGACCACCGATGACAAACAGGGTGATGTGACCACCCCCGAGGTGACCACCGATAACAACGGCGGCACCACCGAGGATCCCAAGGACACCGGCTCCGATGAGCCGAAGGTCACCACCGATTCCAAGAGCAACACCACGACCGAGAACAAGGACAACAATGCGGACAATGCGGGCGATAATTCCGATGAGAAGAAGTCCGGATGCGGCTCCGTTGTGTTCTCCTCCTCTGCGGCTCTCGTAGCACTTTGCGCCGTCATTCCCGCCGCATTTGTGCAGAAGAAGAAAAAGCACTGATCCGACTCCGTGATCCTGCGGAAACAACCGAAGGAAAGCGGAATGCGATCTTACCCAAAACATAGGAACGACGGGGTTACCGCGCACAACACGGTAACCCCGTCCGTTATGTCGGCGATCCCCACACGACCCGAACAATTCTCCGAACGACAGAAAACAACAGAAAAGGTAACCGAAAATCATGACAGGAAAACAGCGCGCATACCTTCGCTCCCTTGCCAACACCGTACCGGCACAGCATCAGATCGGGAAAGGCGGTGCGGAAAGCCCCGCCCTGCTGAAAATGCTCTCCGATGCATTGGAGGCAAACGAGCTGATCAAGATACACGTCCTCAACAACTGCGATTATACCCCCAAAGAGATCTGCGCAATGCTCGCCGAGGCACTCGGTGCCGAGCCGGTGCAGGTCATAGGACAAAAGGTGGTTCTGTACCGCCCCTCCGAAAAGCATCCCACCATTGTGATTTGACCGTCCCATATGTATGACGGCTGACACGGGATATCTGGAAAATCCGAAAACGAAAATCCAAATTTTCAAAGAAAGGCAGAAGCACTATGCGATATACCTTCAAATTTACCTTATTCGGCAATAAGGTGAAAATGTTTCGCGAACGGCATATGGGCGTAGTCATCGAAAAAGAACCCGACGTTATCTGCGTGTACGGGACAGACGAAAACTACCATATCCTGTGCGCCGTTCCTCTTTGCCCTCCCAAAATGCTGAAGGGCGAAGAATACGTTATCGAATTCGACGAACGGGATTGCGCCATAATCTCGGTCCGCGAATGCACGATCGTGATTGATTACGCGAAAAAGAAGTGTGCAAATAATCTGTCCATTCAATGCTACGGCTCAGAAGATTGGGGACACGACGTACAGGTCGCGTGGAACGAGATCTGAGACTGACACCCGTGCATAAATCACAAAAATAAAATCCCCGCAAAACAATCAGGCATGAAATCTTCCGAAAAAGCGGAAAATTCCATGCCTTTTGAATTTTATCATCCTGACGTAACGCCATATGCAGGAATGCGGCGGCTCATAAAAGCGGAAAGTCCGACGTTTTCTGCACGGTGCCGTCCGACAGAATCCAATACGCCTCGCAGTCTGCCGTGGCTTCCGCCAGCGCCGCTCCCTGCTCCGGCGTCATACAGAACAGCGCCGTTGACAGCGCGTCCGCCGTGGCCGCTGTGGCCGGTACGCGGTGGGAAAAGG
>USTB01000076.1 GCA_900557635.1 uncultured Eubacteriales bacterium | reverse complement strand
GGGCAAATTTGTCTTCATCACCCGATCATCAAATACAAGGCTTCCGAAATAATCCGATACGGTGCTCATTGTCAAATCCTCCTTGATCTGTTACGCGAATCGGTAACAGGAAATTGTTACGCGTCCCGTTTTGCGGGTCGTGGGAAAAGAAAAAGGGCGCCTCAGAGCTATATTGCTCTAAGACGCCATTGCCTTCATGTGTGCCATTATAATCACTTTGCCGCCGTTTGTCAAGTCCTTTTTTGAAAAAAATTAATTTTTCGAAAAGCATTGACAAATGAGGCACGCAGTGCTATAATTGTCCGGTAATGAGCAAAGGCGTTCATTGTGAGGAGAAAAACTCTCCTGCGCAGTGGTCGCCTTTTCTTTTTTCTTCTATTAAGTTTTCTCATTGCAAATTCCGAGAAAGGACAAAACACCATGAAAGTGGAAGGTCAGGTTCGTATCCCGTCCGGATGCGCCATTTCCGCCATGATCTCACGGGACGGAAGATTGATGACGGGGGAAAAGATCATCAGCAGTATGATCCCCATGCACGACCGCTCAAACGGACTGGGCGGCGGCTTTGCGGGCTACGGCATTTATCCGGAGTACCGCGACTGCTATGCGTTTCATATTTTCTACAATAATAATTCCGTCCGCGAGGAATGCGAGCGACTGTTAAAGGATCGGTTCGAGATCGTCAAGGCGGAGACCATCCCTGTGCGGAAGATTCCCGAGATCACGGACGTGCCCCTGATCTGGCGCTATTTCGTTGCGCCCCTTGCCTCCGTGCTCTCCCATTTGCAGTTAGACGAAAAGGAATACATCGCGCGCACGGTCATGTACATCAACACGCACTTGGACGGCGCTTATGTGTTTTCCAGCGGCAAAAACATGGGAGCCTTTAAGGCGGTGGGCTTCCCCGAGGACGTGGGACGCTTCTACCGATTGGACGAATATGAAGCTTATTCGTGGACGGCGCACGGCAGATATCCCACAAACACCCCCGGCTGGTGGGGCGGCGCGCATCCCTTCGGACTGCTCGACTACACCATCGTGCACAACGGAGAGATCTCGTCCTACGATGCCAACCGCCGCTACATTGAGATGTTCGGCTACAAATGCACCCTGCAAACCGATACCGAGGTCATCACCTACATCGCGGACTATCTGCTCCGCCGTCAGGGACTGACCCTGCGGGAAATGGCTTCTGTCATCGCCGCGCCGTTCTGGAGCACCATAGAAGCCAAGCCGCCGAAGGAGCGGGAACAGCTTGCTTATCTGCGCAAGGTGTATTCCGGTCTGCTGATCACGGGACCGTTCTCCATCGTTTTGGGCTACAACGGCGGGCTGATGGCGCTCAACGACCGCCTCAAGCTCCGTTCCATGGTCGTGGGAGAAAAGGACGATCTGGTGCTGATTGCCAGTGAAGAAGCCGCGATCCGCAAAATGGAGCCGGATGCAAGAAATATCTACGCGCCGGACGGCGGCGAGCCTGTGATCGTGCAAGTGAAAGAGGGTGCCTTCTGATGCCTGTCAACTACATATTTCCCGATTTTGAAATTGAGCGGAACGTGAACCGCTGTGTCAACTGCCGCATCTGCGAAAAGGAATGTGCCAACGAGGTGCATCGCTTTGATGAAAAGCTCCGCGTCATGCTGAGCGACGAATCCAAATGCGTGGACTGCCAGCGCTGTGTCTGCATGTGCCCCACCCACGCCCTGAAGATCGTGAAGAACACGTGCACCTTCCGCGAAAACGCAAACTGGAAGAGCGATGCCATCAAGGAGATCTACAAGCAAGCCGAAAGCGGCGGCGTTCTCCTTTCCTCCATGGGTAACCCCAATCCGCTCCCCGTTTACTGGGATCGGATTCTGATCAACGCTTCTCAGGTGACAAACCCGCCCATCGACCCCCTGCGCGAGCCGATGGAGACCCGCGTTTTTCTGGGCAGTAAGCCGTCCGCCGTGCATCGGAAGCCCGACGGCACCCTCGCCACCGAGTTAGCCCCCCAGCTTGAGCTTTCCATGCCCATGATGTTCTCAGCCATGAGCTACGGCTCCATCAGCTACAACGCACATGAGAGTCTTGCCCGCGCGGCACAGAAGCTCGGTATCTATTACAACACGGGCGAGGGCGGTCTGCATGAAGACTTCTACTGCTACGGAGACAATACCGTGGTGCAGGTGGCATCGGGACGGTTCGGCGTCCACCGCGACTACCTCAACGCAGGCGCCGCCATCGAGATCAAGATGGGTCAGGGCGCGAAACCCGGCATCGGCGGACATTTGCCCGGCGCCAAGATCGTGGGCGACGTTTCCCGCACCCGTATGATCCCCGAAGGCTCGGACGCCATCTCCCCCGCCCCTCACCACGATATCTATTCCATTGAGGATCTGCGCCAGTTGGTCTACTCCCTCAAGGAAGCCACCCACTATAAAAAGCCGGTCATCGTTAAGGTTGCCGCCGTCCATAACATTGCCGCCATTGCCAGCGGCATTGCACGGAGCGGCGCGGACATCATCGCCATCGACGGCATGCGCGGCGGCACCGGTGCCGCACCCACACGCATCCGCGACAACGTGGGCATTCCCATTGAGCTTGCACTGGCGGCAGTGGATCAGCGTCTGCGCGACGAGGGAATCCGCAACCGCGTTTCCTTAGTGGTGGGCGGCAGTATCCGCTCGGCTTCGGACGTGGTCAAAGCGATCGCACTGGGTGCCGATGCGTGCTACATCGCAACGGCGGCGCTCCTTGCCATGGGCTGTCACCTGTGCCGCACCTGCCGGAGCGGCAAGTGCAACTGGGGTATTGCTACACAGCGTCCGGAATTGGTCCGTCGGCTCGATCCGAACGAGGGCGCCGAGCGTCTCTGCCGCCTCATGACCGCATGGAAGCACGAGATCAAGGAGCTGATGGGCGGCATGGGCATCAACTCCATCGAGACACTGCGCGGAAACCGCCTGATGCTTCGCGGCATCGGCATGACCGAAAAGGAGCTTTCCATCCTCGGCATCGCCCATGCAGGCGAGTAAAAAGACAGCAAAAGTTCCCGATTTTTTCGCAAAAAACGTAGAAAATCACAGAAAGGTGTGATATAATATGGACATCGAAGCCAAGGAACTGGGCTATGCGGCGCTCAATGATGCCATACGGCACGCCGAGGGCGACTGCCGCATTCTCGGATGCCTCGGTCAGCGCTTCATTGCCGCAGGCATGAGCGACCGCCGCATCGAGATCCACGGCATCCCCGGCAATGCGCTCGGCGCTTATCTTGACGGCGCACAGATCACGGTATACGGCAACGCACAGGACGCTGTGGGCGATACCATGAACGACGGTTCTATCGTCATCCACGGCAACATCGGAGACGCCGCAGGCTATGCAATGCGCGGCGGCACCATCTTTGTGCGGGGCAACGCAGGCTATCGGGCGGGCATCCACGTCAAGGAATACGGCGGAAAGAAGCCCACCATCGTCATCGGCGGCAGAGCGGGCAGTTTTCTCGGCGAGTATCAGGCAGGCGGTCTGATCCTCGTTCTGGGACTGCACAGGGACGGAAAGCCCATCGTGGGCAACTTCCCCTGCACCGGTATGCACGGCGGCAAGCTGATTTTGCGCGGGGACGTGTCCCGCATCCGCTTCCCGGGGCAGACCACCTCACGGGAGGCACATGCCGAGGACATGGAGGAAATCCGTCCTCTGCTCATTCGGTACTGTGAGCTGTTCGGGCAGGATGCCGACCGGATCCTGCGCGATACCTACACCGTTGTCACACCCGACAGCAAGAATCCGTATCGGCAGATGTATGTTGCAAACTGAGAAAGGCAGGAGCTATGGAATACTCAAAGGACGAAGTCATGCAGTATATCACGGAGGAGGATGTCAAGTTCATCCGTCTGGCGTTTTGCGATGTCTACGGCAGGCAGAAGAATGTCTCTGTCATGCCGCAGGAGCTGGAGCGCGCTTTTTCCGAGGGGATCGCCATTGACGCATCTGCCGTGGCGGGCTTCGGCGGAGAGGTGGAATCCGATCTGCTTCTGCATCCGGTTCCGTCCACCATATCTCTTCTGCCGTGGCGACCCGAGCACGGACGGGTGGTGCGCATGTACTGCACCGTCACCAATCCGGACGGCAGACCCTTCGCGTCGGATACCCGCAGTATTCTCCGCCGCGCAGCGGAGGAGGCGGCAAAGGAGGGACTTACCTTTGCATTCGGCACCGAGATGGAATTCTATCTCTTCTGCCGTGACGCGGACGGTGCCCCCACCAAGACCCCCTACGACCGCGCGGGCTATATGGATATTGCGCCCGAGGATAAGGGCGAGAACGTGCGGCGGGAGATCTGTCTGACCCTGGAGCAAATGGGCATCCGCCCCGAGCGCTCCCACCATGAGGAGGGACCCGGGCAAAACGAGATCGACTTCCGTTATTCCGACCCGCTCACGGCGGCGGATAACGCCGTCACCTTCCGTTCCGTGGTCAATACCATCGCCGCACGAAACGGACTGTACGCCGACTTTTCCCCCAAGCCCCTGCCGGCAGAGGCGGGAAACGGCATGCATATCAATTTTTCCGCAAAAAGCACTGCGGGCGTCAACGTCATGCCCCACGTCATTGCAGGCATCCTGCACCATATTTCCGGCATGACGGCATTTCTCAATACCACCGAGGATTCCTATGCGCGCTTCGGTACCAAAAAGGCGCCCCGCTATATTTCATGGTCGAACAGTAATCGCTCCCAGCTCATCCGCGTCCCCGCCGCCACCGGCGAGTATCGACGCGCCGAGCTGCGCTCCCCCGATCCGCTGTGCAATCCGTATCTTGCCTTTGCACTTCTGATCCACGCGGGAACGGACGGCGTCCGTCGGCGTATGGAGCTGCCGCCGTCTCAGGACGAAAACGTAAATGCAGACACCGCAGAGCTTCGCACCCGCCTGCAAAGGCTTCCCGAGGATCTGGCGCGCGCCAAGGAAGCCGCACGGCACAGCGAGCTGATCACACAGAATCTGCCCGCCGCCGTGATCGAAAGCTACACCGACTGACGCAAAAGCATCAAACGAAACCCGCAGAAAGAGAGGATACCGCATGAGCCTGACAGAACGATACTACAGCGTGCTCTTAGTATCCTCTTCCGAAAAGTTCAACGCTTCCCTGCTTTCCCTGCTTCCCGAATGCTATCAGCCGGTCACCGAGGTCAAGGACATTGCAAGCGCACGCCGCACGGTCACGGAGAGCCGATTCGACATTGTGGTGATCAACGCCCCCCTG
>USTB01000075.1 GCA_900557635.1 uncultured Eubacteriales bacterium | reverse complement strand
ATCCGTGTGCTCATGAAGGCTGCGGCAAGCGCCGCCGACGATAAGGTTCGGGTAGAGATCCGATAAGTGCAGTTTGATGCGACAAGGGCAGGCGGAAAGCATGTGCTTTCGGCTTGCGTTTGCCGTCCCCGCCCGATCGGCGGTTCGACGCCGCACGCAACGAAGGGTACCGTTTTTTGACGAGGCGGTACCCTTCGTTGCCGTCCGATGCGGGCGCGTCTGCGAACGAACAGCCTCCTTCCTGCCGTTTTTCCTGCGGAAACGGGCGGAAAACGCGTCGAATCTCCCGATGGGGGATTGACAATCAATGAAAAAGGCGATATAATGTACCTAACTATCAGGGGGACATATAGAGTATGCGTATCACCAAAAGCCATATTCCGAATATTGTGACATCCGTGAGAATTGCGGGCGCGGTTTTTCTGGTGTTTTCCGAGCTGTTTTCGCCGCTGTATTTTATCATTTATACCGTCTGCGGCGTCAGCGACGTTCTGGACGGCTTGCTTGCGCGTCACTGGAAGCTCCAGTCCGGCAGCGGCGCCGTGCTCGACAGTATTGCCGACCTTCTGTTTTACGGCGTTTCCATCATTCGCATTTTCCCTTATCTGTGGGATCATCTCCCGTTCTGGATCTGGATCGGCGTCGCCTTTATTCTGGTGGTCCGCACGGCATCCTATCTCGCGGCGGGTATCCGCTATCATCGGTTTGCTTCCATGCACACCTATGCCAATAAGCTGACGGGCGTATGCGTGTTTGCCATTCCGTATCTTTCGGTGTGGACAGGCACTCCCCTCTATATCTGCCTGTTCGGTTGCTTTGTGGGCGCTGTGGCATCGCTCGAGGAGCTGATCGTCCATTTGACGTCGAAGCGGTACAATCCGGACTTCAAGTCCGTTTTCATTCGGGCGCGCGCATCGGGCGGCGCAAAGGCGCAGAACGCCGAAAACGCCTGAGCTTTTTGACAAATTGATACACATGTGCACATCGGCTGTACGGAATAGGTGCGGTTCGCATTTTCCGAGCGGGAAAGTACGAATCGCACCTTTTGTGATGGATACGGTTTGTCTGCCGTTATTCGCGGGGCGCGACGGTCAGTGCGCCGTCGTGATATCCGGTAATTTTGCAGGCGACCAATTGCCCGCGATGCTGTGACGGCAAAAGGTCGCGGAGCGGAATGCGGCAGGGGACAAACGCCTCGCTGTGACCGAGCACAAAGCCGTCCTTGGTCTCCTCGGTCAGCACGGTCACGTTTTCCCGCCCTGCGGCAAGACGCGCCAATATGGCATCGCGCGTCTGCTCGCCCATGCGGCACAGAAGCGCGACACGGCGTGCCTTTTCGGACGGATCGATCTGATCGGGCATGTCGGCGGCTTCGGTTCCCGGGCGTCTGGAATACGGAAAGACGTGAAGATGCAGAAATTCCGCTTCCCGCACAAAGGACAGGCTTTCCGTAAAGTTCTGTTCGCTCTCCCCCGGAAAGCCGGCGATCACATCCGCCGAAAACTGCACCTGCGGCATCAGACGGCGAAGGGCGGTCAGACGCTCCATGGCGGTCTGCGCGTTGTAACGGCGGCGCATGCGCGCCAGGGTGCGGGAGCATCCGCTTTGCAGGGAAATGTGAAAATGGGGCATAAGGTGGGGAAGGAAAGCCATTTTCTCCATGAGCGCGGGCTTGAGGGAGGCGGGATCGACGGAGGAGAGACGGATGCGGTCAATGCCTTCGATGCGGTCGATCTGCTCCAGAAGTGCGCCCAAATCATAGCGGTATGCGGCGGTCTCAATGCCGGTGAGCACCACCTCGCGGCACCCGTGATCCCGCAGGACGGAGATTTCCTCCAATACGGATTCCATGGGACGCGATGTCTGCGGACCGCGCACCTTCGGTATGATACAGTAAGCGCAGTTGGCGTTGCAACCGTCCTCGATCTTGACATAGGCGCGAATGCGGTCAAAGCCCGAAATCCGCATGTCCTCATAGGGAAGCTCGTCGAGGTTGCCGCACAGGATCAGCGGGGACTCCGGTCTGCCGTTTTGCAGTTGGTTCAGCGCCGCCGACACCAATTCGGTTTTTCGGCGGTTGCCGCACACGATGCTGACGCCCGGGATCTGTGCGATGGCTTGCGGATCCTTCTGCACGGCACAGCCGCATACGGCGATCACTGCGTTCGGATTGCGACGGATAGCGCGCCGTGTCATCTGGCGCACCTTACGGTCGCTTTCCGCCGTGACGGTGCAGGAGTGGATCAGATACATGTCGCACACGTCCTCAAAGGGATGGATCGCAACGCCCTGCGCAGTAAGAAGCTCTGCCATGGCGCGGCTTTCGTATTGATTCACTTTGCATCCCAGCGTCAGGATACCGCAGGAGAGGGACATGGCGGATTTCCTCCGAATTTATCGTTTGAAAAATGCATTTTTTAAAAAAACACAACTATTATAGCAAAACGCATGAAAGGAGTCAAGCGGATTTTTGTAAAATCACGAGATTTGAAGAATACTATTGCAAAAATGTGTCGGTGGGTGTATAATGGCTGAAAACTGTACCGTGAAGGAGAAATACCATGGGTTCTTTACATATCGTTGACCATCCGCTGATTCAGCACAAGCTGTCCATTATGCGTCAAAAGGAGACGGGCGCCAAAGATTTCCGCCAGATGCTGGAGGAGATCACCGTCCTTTTGGGCTATGAAATTACCAGAGATCTGCCGCTTTGCGACAAGGAGATCGAAACGCCCATATGCAAAATGGTCGCAAAAGAGGTCAGCGGCAAGAAGCTGGCAATCGTTCCCATCCTGCGTGCGGGTCTTGGCATGGTGGACGGGCTTTTGAATCTGATGCCCGTGGCAAAGGTCGGTCATATCGGTCTGTACCGCGACCCTGTCACCCATGAGCCTGTGGAGTATTACTGCAAACTGCCCGCAGACATTGAAGAGCGCACCATCATTTTAGCTGACCCCATGCTGGCGACAGGCGGCTCTGCGTCCGATGCCATCAGCATCTTGAAAAAGCGCGGATGCTCTTCCATCCGTCTCCTGAATCTGGTCGCCGCACCCGAGGGTGTGAATAAGGTGCTCCAGGATCATCCCGATGTGGATATCTATGTCGCCGCAATGGATGAGAAGCTGAACGAGCATGCCTATATCGTTCCCGGTCTGGGCGATGCGGGCGACCGTCTGTTCGGCACGAAATAATCGCGCGATCGTGCGGTATACCTTGCCGCAAAATCGGAGACGGTGCGGAAATTTTCCGTGCTTTTCCGCATATGTGCGTATATGTACGGTCAGGTGTAAATAAATTATGAATTGTGCAAGCGGCGTTGACAAAACGCCGCTTGTGTTTTATAATAGAATAGTTGAAAACATGCCTTGTTTTCTCCTTGCCGCAAATAAATTCTTGATGTTTGCGGCCGTAAGTCCATAGGGAGGTGTAAAGAAATGGAAAAAAAGTATTCCTCTTATGAAACACTCTTCGTGGTTGATCTTTCTCTCGGCGGCGAGGGCGTCAGAAATCTCGTTTCCAAGTTCATCGGCATGATGAGCGAGAACGGCGTTCTGACCGGCGTCAACGAATGGGGCAAGCGCAGACTTGCATACCCGATCAACGACAAGAACGAGGGTTATTATGTGGTGGCAACCTTCAACGCACCGCAGGCGTTCCCCGCCGAGCTGGATCGCGTTTTCGGCATCACCGAGGGCATCATGCGTTTCATGACCGTGGTGACCGAGCCGAAGGAAGCCGAGGCAATCACATACGAGCCCAAGGCGTTTGCAGCCGCACCGAGTGCTGCTGAAGAGGCTCCTGCCGCCGCTCCGGAAGCTGCACCCGCAGCCGAAGAGGCGTCCGCAACGGAAGAAGCTCCTGCTGCTACCGAAGCTGAGTAAGCCGAGGGAGGATTTGGGATATGGCAAATCTGAATCTTAATAAGGTGATCCTGGCAGGCCGTCTGACGGCTGAGCCGGAGCTGAAAACCACGCAAAGCGGTATCAGCGTCACTTCCTTTTCAATCGCCGTGAACCGTCGTTTCAGCAAGGATGAGCAGAAGCAGACCGATTTTATCAATATTGTGGCATGGAGACAGCAGGCGGAATTCGTCAGCCGTTACTTCCACAAGGGATCTTCGATCTGCATTGTCGGCTCCCTGCAGACCCGCTCCTGGACCGATCAGAACGGACAGAAGCGCTATGCGACCGAGGTGGTTGCCGATGAGGTGAATTTTGTGGACAGCAAGTCGGAGGGCGCTGCGGCGCAGAGTACGGCTTCCTTCACTCCTGCAGATCAATATGCCGCACCCGCATATTCCTCTACTTCCGATGACAACACCAAATTCGAGCAGTTGTCAAACGACGACGATCTTCCGTTCTGATTAATTCTAAAGGAGGTTACTAAAGATGGAAAACGAAGAAAAAGTCCAGGCGCCCAGACCCCGCGTTCAGAATCGCGGCAGACGGAAAAAGGTCTGCACCTTCTGCGCCGATAAAATTGAGCATATCGATTATAAGGATATTGCCCGTTTGCGCAAGTGCACCAGCGAGCGTGCCAAGATTCTTCCCAGAAGAATCACCGGTACCTGCGCGGCACATCAGCGTCAACTGACTGTCGCCATCAAGAGAGCGCGCGAGGTTGCGCTGCTGCCTTACGTCAGCGACTGAGCATTCCAACATTGACGGGAGTCGGCAAGAGCCTGACTCCCGTTGATTTTTTAATTTCTTGTCTGGGGGACGCAAAAATGGCAACATACCATGTTTTATATAATCCCAATGCCGGAAACGGCAGAGGAAAACCGGACGCCGAAAAGCTCAGAGAGCTGATGGCGGGTGACACCCTTCATTTTTACGATATGACCGCGATATCCGACTACCGCTCGTTTTTCGACGGACTCCCCTCCGGTGACCGTTTCATGATCGCAGGCGGTGACGGAACCCTGAACCGTTTTGTCAATGACACGCGGGAAATGACGCTTCCGGGCGATCTTTATTACTACGCAACGGGAAGCGGCAACGATTTCCTGCACGACCTCGGAAAGAACAAGGGCGACGCGCCCTTCTGCATCAACGAGTATGTGCGCGATCTGCCCTCGGTCACGGTAAACGGCAAGGACTATCTGTTCCTCAACGGGATAGGATACGGCATCGACGGTTACTGCTGCGAGGTGGGCGATCAGCACCGCTTAAAGTCGGACAAGCCTGTGAACTATACCTCCATCGCCATTAAGGGACTTCTGTTTCACTATCGCCGCACGACGGCGACCGTGACGGTGGACGGCAATGAATTCA
>USTB01000074.1 GCA_900557635.1 uncultured Eubacteriales bacterium | reverse complement strand
AGGCGGTCTTTTTGATCAGGTCGGAAAGCTCATTGAGCGGGCAGTCGCCGCGCCGCTTGATGGCGCTTGCCACAACGCCGGGGCCGGAAACGCCCACATTGATCACGGTCTCGGGTTCGCTGATGCCGTGGAAGGCGCCCGCCATGAAGGGGTTATCCTCGGGGACGTTGGCAAAGGCGACGAATTTGGCACAGCCGATGGAATCCTGATCGCGCGTCAGATATGCAGTTTCAAGGATGGCGTGCCCCAAACGGGCAATGGCGTCCATGTTGATGCCCGCCTTTGTGGAGGCGACATTGACCGACGAGCACACCTTATTCGTGGTGGAGAGTGCTTGGGGAATGGCGTCGATGAGGCAGGCATCGCCCACGGTCATGCCCTTTTGCACCAATGCGCCGAAGCCGCCGATGAAATTGACGCCCACCGCATCTGCGGCGCGATCGAGGGTCTGCGCGATACGGACATAATCCTCGGGCGGACGGTTGCCGCCGATGACGGCGATGGGCGTTACCGAAATCCGCTTATGGATGATCGGCACGCCGTATTCCTTTTCGATACCGTTGACGGTGGGCACAAGGCTCTCCGCCGCACGGGTGATCTTATCGTAAATGCGGTCGCAGAGGACATCTGTCCCGTCCGCCATGCAGTCCAGGAGCGAAATACCCATGGTCACGGTGCGGATGTCGAGATTTTCCTCCCGTATCATATTGATGGTTTCCAGAACATCTGCGGTACTCAGCATGTCTCGCCTCTCCTCTCAGACGCGATGCATGGAGGAAAAGACCTCCTCATGCATGGTGTGGATCTCCAATGCGTTTTTCTGACCGATGGCGGTCATCCGATCCACAAACTCCGCAAACGGCAGAGTCAGTGCGGAGATATCCACCAGCATGATCATGGCGAAATACTCATTGAGCACCGACTGCGAAATTTCAAGAATGTTGGCGCCGAATTCGGCACAGCCTGCGCTGACCTTGGCGATGATCCCGACATTGTCCTTGCCGATAACCGTTACAACTGCTTTCATATGTTACCCTCCGACGCCCGAAAACGGGGACGTATTTGTCTCATTATACTGCAAAGTGACTCCAAATGCAAGCCGTGGCGCGCATTTTGCGAAAAAAAAGCGGCACCGGATGCCGCTCGGCGTTCCGGTGCACGGTTCAGTCGGCGCTCTGTCGGCCGAAATACGTATCCAAAAAGAGAATGCGTGCCTTTACCCAGTCCGTGAGATGACGATATGCCTCCTCATGGCAGGTGAACAGTGCCGCCTCTTCGGTCTGAGAGGTGGAATAGACCTCGCCCCACACGTTCCAGCGCTCTGCGTTGCGCTCCGCCGCGGACGCGATCTGCGCCTGAACGGCATCCGTTTCCGCAAGCAGGGTATCGAAGTATCCCTCGTCCCGCAATTGCTTCCACAGCGCGCGCGCCGCAGACTGCACCTCCCCGAACGAGCCGACGGACAGCAAAAGCTGCGGCATGAAGATCAGCTCGGGCGATTCGTTGTCCCTGTAGTTGCCGAGCGCCAGATCAAAGTCCCACGGCGGACCGAAGGTCAGCTTCCCGTCCACCGTCTTATACAGAAACGTGCTGGAATAATTGCTGTCCTTATCGCAGGCAAGCATCTGGATCACGAACATGCGGGCGGCGGAATCGATGTCGATGTACTCGGCAAGCGCCTCGCTGTTCTTTCGGGCGGTCGCTGCATAGACATTGCGCAGGTAGTCGCATATCCGTTCGGTGCGATCCGCCGAGATGTCCTTGCCCTTTACGGTGTAATAGTCGGTTTTGCCGAAGCTCCGCTCGGCAATGCGGAAGTAATCCACATTTTCCTGCCCCTCGCGGCGGAATTCGGACTGCTCCAATTCCACCAAGAAGCCGCGGAACACGGGCGGCAGACCGGTCTCCTCCCCGGTGTCGATCCGATACACGTCCGATTCGATCTGCTCCGCCAGCAGGTACAGACCCCGATATTCGCCGTTCACGGTCAGCTCCACATAGGCGCAGTCCGGACTGAAATATCCGTCGCCGAGTACGTAGGAGGAAAACCGATACATGAGGTAGTCGCGCATCATGGATTTATCCACCTGCTCCGCCAGCAGGACCCACGATTTACAGGGACCGTTGCCCAGACCCAGCGGCTGTTGACGGCGGTCGAACTTCACGCGGAACGATTTCTTGTCTACCGTGTAGGACGTGTTCCCGCGACAGCGAATCTGTCCCGTCCACCCGTTTGCCTCATATTCGGGCGGCACGTTGGAAATGTCTGCCGTGCAGGTGATGTAGTCCTCTTTGGAAAGGATATCAGCTCCGCCCTGCGTGGTCAGATACAGCTGCGGAAGCCCCGATATTTCCGATCCCTGTCCGTCCTTCTGCTCCCCGCCGCCGTCGGTATTGCCGCAGGCGGTGAAAAGTGCCGGGGGCAAAAGCAGGCACAGGGTGCAGAGCAGCGATACGATCCGAAGGTGTCCGTGACCCATGACGTACCTCTTTCAATCAATCGAGGTATCCAGACGGAACCTCATGATCTTTCGCAATGTATTTTTGGGGAATTCGTGGGTGCGCACCCGAACCAGTTCCACCTTCTTATAGGGGACGGCGGTACGGTTATATGCGTCCGTATGCTCACGGAAGTACGCAAACAGCTCCTCTTTCGTGCGCTCTGCGGCAAATGCGGGGTCGGGATATATTTCCGCTACGATGCGGTTATGCTCACTGCCGCGGCGGCTGACGCCTTCGTACACCACCACGTCCGCAACGCCGGGAACGGCGGAGAGGGCGGTCTCGATCTCCTCGGGATACACGTTTTTGCCGTTTGCCAAAATGATCAGATTCTTGCTTCTGCCCGAAATGACCAGTCTGCCGCGTTCGTCGGTGTGACCGATGTCTCCGGTGCGGAAATATCCTTCGTCGTCAAAAACCGCCGCCGTCGCTTCGGGGTCGCGGTAGTAGCCCAGCATCACGTTGGAGCCTTTGACGCAGATTTCGCCGTTGCCGTTTTCGTCCGGACTGTCGATCTTCAGGGAAAGTCCCGGGATGGGATATCCCACGGTGTTGCTCGTGAAGAAGCGGTCGCGGTTGGAGGCGATGAGGGGCGCGCATTCGGTGATGCCGTAGCCGTTGAGGACGGCGATGCCGAAGCTCTCAAAGCCGCGCACCAATTCGGGACGAAGCGGCGCGCCGCCCGAGGCGATCATCTTCAGATTTCCGCCGAACGCGGCAAGCACCTGGCGGAAGAGGACGGGACGCAGGTCGATGTGCACACGGCGCAGGGCGTCCGTCACTCGAACCGCTCTTTCCACGGTCTTGTTTTTGCCGCTTTCGTTCAGCCCGTTTTCAATGCGCTTCCAGAAGGACTCCAAAAACAGGGGGACTGCCACAAGCAGGTCGGGTTTCTCGGAAAGCAGTTCCTTGGAAAGGTACTTGATGCCCGAGGACAGGTATACCTCCATGCCCATGATCATCAGAGCCAGAAAGCCCACGGACGAGCCGTAGGTGTGATGCGGCGGAAGAGTGAGGATGGATTTACCCGAGGGACGGATGAGATACAGTCCGCCCGTGACATCGTCCAGAACGGCGCGCTGGGTGAGCATAACGCCCTTGCCCTTGCCCGTGGTTCCCGAGGTAAAGACCAGAAGGGACATCTTCTCGGGATCGACCGCGACGGGAAATTCCGTGCTTCCCGCACCTTCCTCGCGCAGAGCGGCGACCGAGCCTTCCCCGTGCCCCCGCATGACATATTTCTTGCCGTCGGGCACTACACTGCCCATCTTATCCTTGAGGTTGGCATCGTAGAACACCACATTGCATTCGGCAAACGCCGTGGTGGAAGCCAGATCCGCTTCCTGCCATTCCCGATCCAGCGGCACCATCACGGCGCCGACGCACTGGAGCGCGTAGTACAGGCAGATCCAGTCGTAGGACACGCCGCCGATCACGGCGCAGTGCGCGCCCGTCATACCGTGCTTGTGACAGGCGTTCGCCAAGGCAAGCACATCTGCGGCAAACGCGCGGTAAGAAACGGTCACCGGCTCGGCATCGGACGGCTTGTTCCGATAGCTCAGAGCGGGAATGTCCCCGTACCGCACCTGAAACACGCGGATCAGGGACTGCAGATCGCCGCACTGCGGAAAATCGCGGTACAGCGGATAATCGTATAGCTTCATTGGTATCCTCCCCCGGCATACGCCGTCGGTGCGCGGCAAAAGCCTTCCCGTGCTTTGCTTTACGTCACCTATGCGGGATATTATAGCACGGCGGCAGTTTGCCATACAACTGCTATTTGTTAATTTTCCGTCTCCGCACCGTTAAGGCGCAGACTTTGCATGAACGAACCTGTGCCGACGGCAATTTTTTGCAGAAATATGCCAAAAAATGTTGACAAACGGGCGGGGCATGGGATATAATTGTTTCAGTTGATGAAAAGCGGGAATCTGAATGGTTGATTCTTTCGGAATATGAAAAAGATCGTTGCAGTGAATTGTATTCTTATTGCCGTGACAGCGGTGTTGTGCTGCACCGGTTGTCCGATTTATCGGCTGACCGGAATTGCGTGCCCGACGTGCGGCGTGACCCGTGCGTGGAGCTCCTTTTTGCACCTTCGGTTTCGGGAGGCATTCGCATACCATCCGCTGTTTTTGCCGATTCCGGTGTTTCTGTTTATCACCGTGAATTTCACGACCGGACTGTTCCGCCCCAAGACCCAAAAACGGTTGCTTGCGGGGTGCATCGGCTTTGCCGTGCTTCTGTTTGGGTATCGACTTTACCGTACCGTAGTGTGATACGCCCCTGCGGGCGTGTGATAAGTAATTCAAATCATTATCATTCGGAGGATTCATTATGGACGCAAGCAAGGTCGATATGTTTATCATAACCAATCAGAAGTACATCCCGGTAGAAAAGGTCGTTCTCCTGCGAGAAAAGCTGCTCGCGGCGGACGAGTCCAAATTTGCGGTTCTTTCCGCCGTCGAGTTGAAGGATCCTACCACGATTTTGTTGATTTCTATCCTTCTCGGCGGTTTCGGCATCGACCGTTTTATGCTCGGCGATACCGGTATGGGCATCCTGAAGCTCCTAACCGGCGGTGTCTGCGGCATTTTGACGATCGTTGACTGGTTCACCTGCTCTAAGCGGGCAAAGGAAATGAATTTCAATAACTTGATGCTTAACCTTTGATCGAATCAGGGGGCACAGTCCGCCGGCACTGCGACAAGAGGGGGTAGTTTTGCAAATAATGAGAAAAATTTCAAAAAACACTTGCTTTTTTTCTCGCGGTGTGGTATACTGATTA
>USTB01000073.1 GCA_900557635.1 uncultured Eubacteriales bacterium | reverse complement strand
GAGGACGATGCGGTGCGTGCCATCGCCGAGCTTGCCATTGAGCGGAATACCGGTGCACGCGGACTTCGCGCCATTATGGAAAGCGTGCTGATGGATATTATGTACGACGTTCCGTCGCGCAAGGATATCAGCCGCGTGATCATCACCAAGGAAACCGTGACCGACCATGCGCCCCCCCGTCTGGTGCTTCGTGACGAGGCACAAAACATTTCTCTGTTCGACCAAATGAAGGAAGAAGCGCAGGAGAAGTTACAGGAAAAGTCGGAAAACGACTGAGGCAGAAACAGGACTGTTGCAAGGGCATTCGCCTCTTTGCCGCAGTCCTGATTTTCTTTTCATGCACCGCCCTGCACGGCTTCCCTTCCCTTTTCCACACGCATCCCCCAAAAAATGAAACCGTAAAATCAGATCGGAATTTCCGTCATTCCGGAGGTCTACATATGTCCCGCACCGTCAAACGCCTGCTCCGCTATGCAAAGCCGTGGAGAGGCACTCTTTTTCTGACCGTGGCTGTGCTCATCGTGGGCGCGGTCATGAACCTGTTCACACCCGCCATTGTCCGTTTGGTCACGGCGGAATTACAGCATCCGTCCGAGGATTCGGGCAGGATGATCCTCATATTTGCACTTGTGCTGACCGCCACCTACATTTTGCGCGCGGTCATGCGCTTCCTTGCCATGTGGCAGGCGCATGTCGCCGCGTGGAGCTACGTCCCCGCGCTGACCCTGCGTGTGTACGACCACATTCAAACACTCACGCCCCAATGGTACTCGGAGAATCAGGTGGGCGACATCATGAGCCGCGTCCTGACCGACACCCGCACACTTGAGGTGCTCATCGCTCATACCCTGCCCGATCTCATCTCCAATTTCGTCATCATCATCGGCGTGGCGGTCATGCTCTTCACCATAAATCCTCTGCTTGCCGCCATCACGCTGATCCCCGTCCCCCTCGTCATGTACGCAAGCACCCTGTTTTCCAAAAAGGTCAGCCCGCTCTTCAAGATCAACAGCCGTCATTTCGGCATGCTGAACAGCGTCATGCAGGACCGCATCTCGGGTATGAAGGAAATTCAGGCATTTTGCGCCGAGGAGCGGGAGCATCGAGAGCTTTCGGGACACTGCGACACCTATCGGCAGGTCAATATCCATGCCAATTTCGCAAATGCCATCTACAATCCCGCAGTAGAATTTCTGACCTCCTTCGGCACGGTGCTGGTGGTCGCCATCGGCGGGGTGCTCGCCCTGCACGATCAGTTGAACGCCGCCGATATCGTGGGCTTCTTTATGTACCTTTCCCTGTTCTACACGCCCCTGACCACCCTTGCGCGTCTCGCCGAGGATGTGCAGAACTGTATCGCGTCCGGTGAACGTGTTTTGCAGGTGCTGGACACGCCGACCGCTGTTACCGATGCGAAAAACGCAGAGGACATCGGACTGACGCAGGGCGAGGTCACATTCGACCATGTTACCTTTTCCTACCCCGGCAGAGACAAACAGGTGCTCCGTGATCTTTCCTTCACAGCGAAGCCCGGAACCATGACTGCCATCATCGGCACGACAGGCGCCGGAAAAACCACGATCACTTCCCTGATGGAGCGGTTCTACGAGCCGTCGCAGGGTCGGATCCTTTTGGACGGGCACGACATCCGTACACTGACCCTTTCCTGCCTGCGCAACAACCTGTCGCTGGTGCTCCAGGACACCTTCCTCTTCAACGGCACAATCCTGAGCAACATCGCCTACGGCGTCCCCGAGGCGACCGAGGAACGGGTGCGCCAAGCCGCACGCGCGGCACATGCGGATGAATTCATTTCCATGCTCCCCGACGGCTACAATACCGTGGTCGGCGAGCGCGGCGCCAAGCTGTCCGGCGGACAGAAGCAGCGCATCGCCATCGCCCGCGCCTTTCTGCGTCCCTCTCCCATCCTGATTTTGGATGAGGCAACCTCAGCCGTGGACAACGAGACCGAGGAAATGATCCGACAATCCATCGACAGTCTCTGCAAAACGAAAACGGTCATCGTCATAGCCCACCGCCTTTCCACCGTGCGCAATGCGGATAACATTCTCGTTTTGGAAAACGGCGCGGTCAGCGAAAGCGGTACACACAACGAGCTGATGGCGCATGATGGCTTATACCGCCGTCTGTGCGACGCACAGCGGGATCACATCACTCTGTAACGTTACCGAAAACGACTTTGCGCGGCGTGGCTGCGCTTCGTTTCCGATAATTTCCGAAAATAATTTTGCGTTTCTCTTGTCAAACAGGCAATTTTGTGGTAGAATAAGAATACAATCAAAGCGGAGTAATACCTGCTTGGTGCGTGATGTCTCAATCAATGGACCCACATATATATAGAATGGAGCCCGGATAAACTTCCGGTACGGGGTTTGCAGACCTCCTCGCCCGTCCTGCTTTCGACACGACGGACACGAGATGTTGGGAGTACAAACTGCCGGAGAGGGCACCGCCTTGCTGAGCAGGGTTTCTATGTTTTTGGGACACACGGCTCGGTGGGTATTTTTTCGCGCAGTTTTTCGGTAACGTAATATCCAAAAGAAAACGTATGCATTCCGTTACGGATACATACGTTTTCCTTTTGCAAACGGGCACATACCCGTTTTATTTCAGCATATTCAGATCATACGGCGTTGTCTGATACACAAAGTAGTTCATCCAGTTGCAGAACAGAAGATTGGCACATGAGCGCCAATGCACGACCGGCGGGCACGCCGGATCGTCATTCGGATAATAGTGCTTGGGCGGAGCAATGGGACGCCCCTGCGACACATCCCGCAGATACTCCTCCTGCAGGGTGAGCGCATCGTATTCCACATGCCCCGTAATGAATATCTGCCGTCCCTGATCGTTGGACACCGCATATACACCCGCCTCGGGAGAGGACGCGAGGATCTTCAACTGCGGCACCCGCTCGATGTCCTCGCGCAGGACCGTAGTATGGCGGGAATGCTGCACGGCGAACACATCGTCAAAGCCGCGGAACAGAATAGACCCACGGTGATCCACAAGGTGCTCAAATACGCCGAACAGCTTGCCCGCGTCCGTAAAATTTACGGGGATATGATAGGTTTCATAGCTCATATTCGTATTCTCCCACGCGCTCCATCAGCGAATTTTTGCAGAAATCATAGTCCTGCCGCAGCAAACCCAATTTCTCTCCGCGTTGGGCTATGATAGATTCAAAGCCGCTTTGGATTTTCTGTACAGTCTCCGCCGACGGTTTGTTTTCGCTCAGTTCCAGTTCGCTGATCCGCTGCGCGGATACGCCGCAGGCCCGGCCAAGCTCGACCATGCTGACATGGTGCCGCAGGCGGAGAATGCGGAATTTTCTGACCTTCATAGGCCCTCCTTTAGTCGTCATATTGTATGTATGGGATCTTGCACCAGCCCTGCCAGCCGCGGCCTTCGACCTTTGTGCGCACCACGCCGTACTGCGTGCCCATCGCTTCAATGGCATAGCCGCTCCCGACATAGACGCCCCAGTGTCCCTGCTTCCAAAGACCAAGTCCAACGATATCGGGCATCGTGTCCATGCCGCCGTACTCGGTGCCGTTTTCCTTGGCAGACGCATACATCTGGTCGGCATTGTAGTCCGGCATCCCGTTTGTATTGTAGTCAATGGTCAGTGTGTCGGGATTCAGCCAGCCGTAGCCTTTGAGAAGTCCCACGCAGTCCGTTGTGCGCCGGCCAAGCCAGTGCTCGCGGATAAACGCTTCCGACGCGCCGATGTCCGGATACTGCTCCAGCTTGTATTGGAGCATGGATTCTGTCAGGACGGTTCCAAACGTCCCCCACACATACCCCCAGCCATGCTCCCACGCCTGTATCGCATAGGCGGCGAGATCATGGTTGTTTTTTGTGTGCGGATTCGTAAAACCGGAGATATCAATGGTGTTGTCGGCGCTGCCGCCGCTCTCCGCACCACCTCCGCCACTACTGCCGCCAGGGGCGGATTCCGCCGGACCGGTATAGCTGGTATCGCCCGCGTAATTTGGCTTGTATGCTTCAAATTTATCTTTGTATTTACCCAGCGCGTCGCTCTCATAGATCGTCTCGAACAGCGCACCCGCCCACGTTTTGGCGTCCTCATCGAACCCCAGATCATCCATGAGCTTGTCTTTATCGAGCGGCTGGAAGATGATACGGAGGACAGTCTGGTCACCGGAGGATTCCAGCCGCGTCGTGTGCTTGAGATTGGAGATCAGAAGTGACTGAACTTCCTCCGGCTTCATTTCTGACAAGTCCTGCTTGTGGGCAACAGAGTTGATAGCGATGTACCAGCAGAGATCTTCTTCATCGAACTTGCTGGACACCCGAATTTCATCGATGGTGACGCCCTGATTCTCATACGCGGCAGCTTCGCCAGTGATGATGGCGTCCTGCTGCGTTTTTTCAAAGTCCTCCATAGACAGATACGCGCCGCCGATGGAAAGCGCCTGCTCGCGCATGATGATCTGCGGGTCCTTTTCGGACGTTTCATAGCCGAAAAACATACTCGGCATGGCGGAGATCACGAACATTGGGATCACGACGACGGCAATGACGAAGCCGACTGCAAATTTTACGATGGTCGGCAGCGCTTCTTTCGCAGCGGCAATGGCCGCACCATGCAGCCCACCGGTAAGCGCCGCCCGCACGATGCGGGCGGCCGCCTTGATCTTCCGGGCCGCGTCTGTCACAACTTGCAGCGCGGAGCGCCGGTTCTGGTCATTCATCGTTTGTTACCTCCTGCTTCTCTTGCGGGCGCTTGGTCGTCTTCTGTGAGGCTTCATGCAGATCGAGATGCGACGGAATGGATTCCGGGGTTCTGCCGGTCAGCGGAACAAACGGCTTCTTGACCGTTTTTTCCGCAGCGGGCTTCTGCGCCGCCGATGCTGCTTCCGTGTTGATCCCAACTGCCGTGGGCGCGATTCCTGCGGTATCGGGGCGGTGATAGAGCGTCTGATCCTTCTTCTGCGGCTCCGGCTGTGCGCCGGCCTTGCGTTCCTGCGGTACCGGACGCTTGGCGGAGGCTTCCGCCACCGTGCTTCTCTGCGATCCACGCGATTCCTGCGATACCGGAGCCGGTGCGGTCACGCTGCCTGTGGGAGCCGGGGCAGCCGGTTTCCTGCTCTGCCGTTCGGAAGACACAGTGGGAACGGGAGAAGTATGTGTGCCAGTCTGTGATACTGGCTTTTCTGCGCTGCCGCTTTGTGCGGGAATTGGGCGCTGCGAAGCGCGCTGTTCTGCCGGACGCGCTGCATCAGGCCGCGCAGTCGAACGTGGGGGCGTACCA
>USTB01000072.1 GCA_900557635.1 uncultured Eubacteriales bacterium | reverse complement strand
CCGCCTCTAAAGGACCGTCGCGTGACTGGCTGAAGATCGTCAAGACCTCCGAGGCACGCAACAAGATACGCCAATGGTTCAAAAAGGAACGCCGCACCGAGAACATCGCCATGGGCCGTGCGGAGATCGACCGCGAGCTGAAGCGCTTCGGCAGAGCGGTCACCGACGGCGAGCGCGAGCAGATCCTGTCCGCAGTTTGCGCCAGAATCGGCATGAGTTCGGTGGAGGATCTATATAATACTATTGGGTTCGGCTTGACCGTCTCCAAGTTGTCGGGCAAGCTCCACGACGAATTCAATCGCGTGGTTCAGCCCGACGAGACGGCACAGCCCGTTATCACCGACATTTCCCAGGTGCCCATCACTCAGCCGACCCGCCGTCACAGAACCGCGTCCGGTGTGGTGGTGGACGGTGTGGACGGATGCGCGGTCAAGTTTGCAAAGTGTTGTAATCCGCTCCCGGGCGACAGCCTTGTGGGCTTTATCACCAAGGGCTTCGGCATTTCGGTGCATAAGAGCGACTGTCCGAACGTCCTGCGCTCCCGCCGGAATCCCGAGTATCAGAACCGCTGGGTGTCGGCATATTGGGCAACGGCGGAGCAGTCGCCGTCCGATGAATTCGAGGCTGTCGTTCTGGTCATGGCTGCAGACCGCATCGGCATGTTAGCCGACATCACCGTGGCGCTTGCCGATATGAAGGTGTCCATTCGCAACATCAGCTCCCAACAGCAGGGAAGCGGTGTGCTGATGCACATTACGATCGGTTGTAAGAATCTCGACCATTTCTATTCCATTATGTCGCGCCTGCGCAACATTCCCGACGTTCGGGATGTGAGCCGCGGCTGAGCGCTGTGAGGTGTTACCGTGATTGCTCTCATTCAAAGAGTTTCTCATGCGCAGGTCGATGTCGGCGGCGAAACGGTCGGCAAATGCGGACGCGGCATGCTGATATTGCTCGGCGTCGCGCCGAACGACACGTCGGACGACGTTACATTGCTTTCCCGCAAGATCGCCGCACTACGCTTTTTTGAGGACGAATCGGGACGCATGAATCGTTCGGTTACGGACATCGTCGGGGAAGCCCTTGTGGTTTCCCAGTTCACACTGTGCGCCGATCTGTCGCACGGGAACCGTCCGTCCTTTACCACCGCCGCACCGCCCGACGTAGCGCGCACTCTGTATGAGCAGTTTGTGCAGACGATGTCCGAGGCGCTGTCGGGTCGGGTCGCCTGCGGCGTGTTCGGCGCCGACATGCAGGTTTCTCTGTGCAACGACGGACCTGTGACCTTCCGGCTCGATTCCGAAGCGCTCAAAAAGAAGAAATAACCGAAAGCACGAAACGTGCCAAGATACGTACTGCATGATACAGTCGGAAAGGATGCGGCGCCCAGCCGCGCACACGGACATGAAAATCATATTGACGGGACCGGTGAATCGGTATTATGTGCAGACCCTGTGCATGCTCTATTTTCCGGGTGCGAAATTTTCCGAGCATGAGGATGCCTTCGGCGAGACACCTGTGGTCAGGGTCACGGGCGTCATGCGCGAGACGGGCTTTGAGACCACGGTGGAGATCTCCATCGACGGTTGCGGCGTGTCCCATACGCACCTCGAACCGAAACGGGACGGGATCAGCGAAGAGAAGCTGTCCCGTCTGTCTCTCGGCGTGGCGTTTTTCCGCGCGGGAGAAAAGATGTTCGGCTACACGCCGTCCTGGGGCATACTCACCGGCGTGCGCCCGTCCAAGATCGCCACAAAGCTCCTGCATGAGGGCTTGGATCGGGACGGCATCTGCCGCCGTCTGACGAAGGAGTATTTCATCAGCCCCAAAAAAGCGGCGCTTGCCGCCGATGTCGTCCTGTGTGAGGAAAAGATCATACGCACACTGCCCGAGCGCTCCTGCTCGGTGTACATCTCCATTCCGTTCTGCCCGTCGCGCTGTGCATACTGCTCGTTTGTGTCCTATTCCACAAAACGTCTGCTTTCCATGATCCCCGATTATCTGGAGCGGCTGTATTATGATATCGACCGCATTTTTGACACCGTTACGCAGCTCGGCTTTGCGGTGACCACCGTGTATGTCGGCGGCGGCACGCCCACGGTTCTGACGGCGGAACAGCTTGCCGTTCTGCTTGACCGCGTGAACCGCAGGCTCGACCGTACCCACCTCACAGAGTTTACGGTGGAGGCAGGCAGACCCGACACCGTGACCGCCGAAAAGCTGAAGGTTTTGTACGATGCAGGGGTCGACCGCATTTCCATCAACCCCCAGACCTTAAACGACCGCGTTCTTGAGACCATCGGCAGACGGCACACGGCGAACGATTTTCGCCGTGCCTTTGCGCTTGCGCGTGAGAGCGGCATCCCGTGCATCAACACCGACCTGATCGCGGGGCTTCCCACCGAGGATTTCGCATCGTTTTCCCGCTCGGTGGACACCATTCTTGCCCTGCGCCCCGAGAATTTCACGGTTCACACCTTCTGCGTCAAGAAGTCTGCGGACATCTTGAAGAGCGAGACCGAGATCTATTCGAGAACGGGCGGCGATGCGGGAAAAAGTGTGGATTATTCGCAGTTCCGTGCAAAAACGGAAGGGTATCATCCATACTATATGTATCGGCAGAAAAATTCGGTGGGAAATTTCGAGAATGTCGGATTTTCCCTGGACGGATTTGACGGACGGTACAATATCTTCATTATGGAAGAACTGCACTCCATCTTTGCGGCGGGCGCGGGCGGCGTTACCAAGGTCATGCATACCGCGCAGGATATCAACCGTCTGTTCATGCCGAAGTATCCCTACGAATATCTGTCGCAGGACAGAAAAGAAGCCATGGACGCGTATCAGCAGAAGATATACGACTATTTTAACGGGTCTGCGGCGCAAAAGAGCGAGTGATCCTCGGAAAGGACATTTTTCATGCGAGAACAAAACCGAAATACGGCGAATCCCGATATCGCGCGGCAGGTCATTGCCCGTGCGGAAGTCGATTTTCGCACCTCGGTGCAGTCGGTGGGGGAAGCCATATGCGAACGGGATGGACTGCGCTTTCTGACGCTTTCCGGTCCCACATGCTCGGGAAAAACCACGACGGCTGAGATCCTCAAGCGCACCTTAGCCGACCACGGCAAGCGGGTCAGCGTGATCTCCCTGGACGATTTTTACCGCGATTCCAGTCATGTTGACCGTCTCAACGTGGCGCGGGACGGCGGCGCCATCGACTACGATTCTCCCGACGCCATGAATATTCCGCTCCTGCGCGACTGCATCGAGACTATCTTTCGCGGTGAGCGGTTACAGCTCCCCGTTTTCGATTTTCGTGTGGGGAGAGCGGAAACGGGACGGCATTTTGACCCGCGCAACTGCGATATCATCCTGTTCGAGGGCATTCAGGCGGTCTATCCGCAGATATCCTCTCTGTTTCCGCAAAACGAAACCTTCCGCATTTCCATTTACCCGCGCGAGGAGCTGAAGTGCAACGGCTTTGTGTTTTCGCCGCGCACCGTCCGCCTGATCCGCCGCATTGTGCGTGATTATAAATTTCGCTGTGCCGAGCCGGAATTCACCCTGTATCTGTGGGATTCGGTGACGGCAAATGAGGATACCTTCATTTTGCCGTATCTCGATACCGCAGAATTTTGCATCGACTCTCTGCTCGACTATGAGATCAACGCGGCAAGAGATTTCATTTTACCCATATTGGAGCGCGTTCCGTCCGACAGTCCCATGGCGGCTCGGGCGCATGCGTTAGCAGAAGCAGTCGGCCGTGTGCAGTCCCTTGATGCCGAGCTGATTCCGTCGGATTCGCTTTATCGGGAATTTATAGGTAACAAATAAGGAGCATTGCTGTGTCAAATTCCAAAAAAAGTACGTCGCTATTCTTTTCGGGGGTTCTGATACTGACCTTCTCGAATATCCTCATCAAGGTCGTGGGACTGGTTCTCAAAATTCCGCTTCACGATATCATCGGCGATGAGGGCATGGGCTATTACAACACCGCATATGAGATTTATGTATGGCTGTACATGATCTCAACGGCGGGTCTGCCGGTCGCTGTATCCATCATGATATCGGAAAGCCGCGCACGCGGAAATTTCCGCGAGGCAAAGCGTATCTTCCGCATCGTACTTACCCTGTTTCTGATCATCGGTACCGCGGGTATGTCGGTTATGCTGCTGTTCAACCGTCAGTTTGCGGCAGCATATCAGCTCAACCGCGCGAATTACTGTATCATGGCAATCGCGCCCACCCTGTTTTTCACCTGTGTGTCCAGCTCCATCCGCGGCTACTTCCAAGGCTATCAGAACATGCTCCCCACTGCCGTTTCCCAGATGATCGAGGCGGTGTGCAAGCTGACGCTTGGTGTTCTGATGGGAAGATACGCCGTTTCTATGGGCATGGAGAATCATGTGGCGGCGGCATATGCCATCACCGGCGTCACCATCGGCGTAGCCGCAGGTATGCTGTTTCTGTGCATTTCCAAGCTCACGTTCCGCGCCACGGTGTACGATGCGGAATATGTGCTTCCGGCAGGTGAGCCGATCCCCGAGCCGCGCGCGACCAAAACACTGCTTCGTCAGCTCATCGTGCTTTCGGTGCCCATTATGATCTCGTCCTCGGTCATGAGCTTTACATCCATGCTCGACAGTATGATCGTTTCCGACCGTCTGCACAGCCTCGGCTACGTCGAAAGCGAGATCGCCGCCAAGCTCGGCAACTATAAGACCTTGGCTGTGTCTCTGTTCAATCTGCCGCCTGCCCTCATTTACCCCATTTCCTACTCCATTGTGCCCCTGCTCGCCGCCGCCAACGCCAAGGACGGTCCGGAGAGGGTGCGCACCATCGTGCAGTCCTCCTATAAGGTCGCCGCGCTCATTGCATTGCCGTGCTCCCTCGGACTCTCGGTGCTATCCAAGCCCATACTCTGTCTGCTCTTTGACGAAGCGTCTGCCGATCGGGCGGCGCCCCTCCTTTCGCTTCTGTCCCTTTCCATTTTCTTCATCGGTATGCTTGCCATCTCCAATGCGGTGCTCCAAGCACATAAAAAGGAGCGGCTTCCCATTGTTTCCATGCTGGTCGGCTCGGTCGTCAAGCTGGCGGTGAGCTTCGTCCTTGTGGGCAACCGAAACGTGGAGATGTTCGGCGCGCCCATCGGCACCTTTATGTGCTACTTTGCGATCGTGATGGTGGATCTGTACTTTGTGGCAAAGCACGTCCACTATATCCCGTCCGTGAAGCATGTTCTGGTATTGCCGCTGATCTCCGCCGTGCTGTGCGCTCTGGCGGCGGGCGGATTCTACTATGTCTTCAACTATGTGGTCGCCTTC
>USTB01000071.1 GCA_900557635.1 uncultured Eubacteriales bacterium | reverse complement strand
TATGCAGGAACCTCTGTTTTTTCCTAACGAAAACAGGGGTTCTTTGACAGGCTGCGCCGCCGCCCCCGGCGGCTCAGACGGGCATCGGCGGCGAATTTCGTCTGCACGATCGGTTTTGTATCACTGCCGCCGATGCCCTCACGTGCGCGGCAAGCCGCGCGCCCCGACGCGGGGCGCAAAGTCTGTACAGACCGCCAAAAAACGGACAAACACCCGAGATGCCGCCATTCGACATCTCGGGCGTTTGTTGTTAATATGTGTTATTTTGCCTCACATTTCGTACAGTGCCGCCGAAAAACACACCTGGTTTGCAGTATCATTGACCTGTCCGTGTACGTCACCGTGAGAAGGCCTCCTCTGTGTAAAGGAAGCCTTGATACCTTGGCTTCACATGCACAGCGGAGAGGGGCTGTTAAAAGCATCAAATCATTTAACAGCCCCGAAAGACCTATCTTATAAGCCCTTCTTGCTGCGCTCCATCTTCTCCACATCGCTGAAGTTTGCGGTGGGGACATAGCCCGGGATGGGCATGATCTTCTCATGGATGCAGTCGATAATGCCGTCGGGTTGCGGGAAGAAGAACTTCTCCAGCTCGAAAGCGGGCGTGATCCAGTTGCGGGAACCGTAAGCCACAGGCGGTGCATCGAGATAGTCGAATGCAAACTCGGTGATATTCGCCGCCATATCCTTCATGATGGAGCCGCGCTCGCAGGCGTCGCCCACAATGATGATCTTGCCGGTCTTTTTCACGGATTCCACGACCTTGGAGTAGTCGAAGGGCACGATGGAGCGGGAGTCGATGACCTCAGCGGAAATGCCGTACTTCTCCTCCAGCGTCTTTGCCGCCTCCAGTGCGCGGTAAAGAACGGCGCCGATGGTCAGGATGGTGATATCCTTGCCCACGCGCTTGATATCGGGATCGCCCATCTTCACCTCGTAATACTCGGTGGGGACGCCGCCCTCATGGAATTCCTCGCCCTTATCGTAAATACGCTGGGACTCGAAGAACACCACCGGATCGGTTCCGTTGAGCGCCTCGTTCATCAGACCGCGTGCGTCGTACGGCGTGGACGGGAACACGACCTTCAGACCCGGGATGTGCGCCGTCAGCGCCGTCCAGTCCTGAGAGTGCTGTGCGCCGTACTTGGAGCCGACGGACACCCGAAGGATGATGGGCATTTTGAGAATGCCGGCAGACATGGACTGCCATTTTGCCATCTGGTTAAAGATCTCGTCGCCGGCACAGCCGATAAAGTCGGCGTACATCAGCTCGACGATGGCACGTCCGCCGCACATTGCGTAACCGACGGCAGAGCCGACGATGGCGGACTCGGAAATGGGTGCGTTGAAGAAGCGATGGTACGGAAGCGCCTCGGTCATCTTCTTGTAGACGCCGAACGCACCGCCCCAGTCGCGGTTGTCCTCGCCGTATGCAATGAGGGTGGGATCCTCGTAATACTTATCGAAGATCGCCTCGAACAGACCGTCGCGGATGTTGTAGACCTTTGTCTTGGGCACGGTCTTGCCGTTGGCATCGAGATAGAACCGGGACTTGCCTGCAATTTCCCTGACGCGGGCATTTTCCTCCTTGGGCATGAGCACCTCGGGTTCACGGGAGGGATCCATGCTCTTGACCTTCTGGTTGGAGAACATAATGGAAGCGATGGCATCGGGATCCTTTGCCAGATCCATGCGAGGAGAGATCTCGTCGTCGATGGCGAGCTTCATGATCTCGGTCATGCGGGAAACGATATCGGCGTCGATCTGATCAAATTCCGCATCGGACGCGATCTTGCCCTTGACCATCTTACGGCGATAAGCCAGAATGGGGTCTGCGTTCTTCCACTCGTCGATCTCCTCCTGCGTGCGGTAGGTGGAAGAGTCGGACGGGGAGTGACCGGACACACGGTAGGTCACCACATCGAGCAGCGCGGGACCGTGTCCTGCAAGCAGGATTTCCTTTTTGCGGGTCACAGCGTCGATTACGGCAAGCGGATCGTAGCCGTTGACGCGCTCTGCATGCATCTGCTCGGGGTTGAAGCCTGCGCCCAGACGTGCCGCCATGTCAAAGCCCATGGTCTCGCCGCGGGTCTGACCGCCCATGCCGTAGTGGTTGTTGAAAACGTTGAACAGGATGGGCATGCCGCCGTCGCTGAATTTTCCGTCCATGCCCCACAGTTTGGTGATCTGATCCATGGAGGCGAAGTTGAAGGACTCAAGCACGGGACCGCGTCCGGTTGCGCCGTCGCCGCAGTTGGCGACCACGATGCCCTTCTTATGGTTGGCTCTCTTATACAGAGCCGCGCCGAGCGCGATGGGTGCGCCGCCGCCCACAATGGCGTTGTTGGGCATGATGCCAAACGGGATGAAGAAGGCGTGCATGGAGCCGCCCAGACCGCGGTTGAAGCCCGTGGTTCGTGCGAAAATTTCAGCCAGTGCGCCGTAGAGCAGGAAGTTGCGTGCCAGCGCCTTGACATCGCCGTTGGTGTTCATGTGCTTTTCGACCACGGCAAGCACCGAGCCGCCGAGGAATTCGCGCATGATATCGTACAATTCGGTCTCGGTGAGCTTTTCGATGGAGGAAAGACCCTTTGCCAGAATCTCACCGTGACTGCGGTGCGAACCGAAGGTCAGGTCATCGATGTCAAGACTGTACGCCTCGCCCACGGCGGACGCCTCCTGACCGATGGACAGGTGCGCGGGACCCGGGTTGTTGTATTTCACGCCGTTGTACTCACTCTTGGTCTTGACCTCGTTGAGCATGGTCTCAAATTCACGGATGGTGCGCATGTCGTGATAGATGCGCATGAAATCCGCCTTGGTGTAGAGCTTCTTTTCCTCTGCCAGCGTCTTGCTGTATTGGCAAACGGGAATGTCCTCGAAATGGATAAAGCCTTTTTCAAACGCTTTCTCCGTGCTGACGTATTGACTTTTCGGCATAGTAGTATTCTCCTTTGTTCGCGTATTCGCGTAAAAATCGTCAAAATTGTTGTGTTACCGATCGATCCGGCTTTCCGGAAAGCCCGGACGGTTCCTGTCAGAATTGGAACATGGCTTCGCGCAGGACCTCGCCCACGGTGGGATGCGGGAACACCTGCTTTTGCAGGTCGGAGACCCGCATTTTCTTTTCCACCATCATGGCACAGCCGTAGATGATCTCGGAGGCATAGTTGCCGATCATGTGGACACCCAGAATCTCCTTGTGCTCCTTGCCCACGATCACCTTGATCACGCCGTCGCCGCCCTCGTTTTCGGCAATGTAGCGTCCGCTCATCTTGAGGGTCACGGTGCGGCTGATATAATCGATGCCCTTTGCCTTACAGCTTTCCTCGGTCTCGCCCACGGCGCCCACCTCGGGATTGGTGTAAATGACCGACGGGATGGCGGTGTAGTTCACGCGGTCGCGCTCGCCCTTCATGGAGCGGATCGCCGCCTCGCCTTCGCGGTATGCGGTGTGTGCCAGCATGACGCGTCCGTTGACGTCGCCTGCCGCCCAAACGCCCGCAACGTTGGTCTGACAGCATTCGTTTGTCACAACCGCGCCGCGCTCGGTGAGCACGCCGATGTTCTCCAAGCCGATGCCCGCAGTCTGTGCACGGCGACCGATGGAGACCAGCACGGCATCCGCCTTCACGGAGTACGCCTTGCCGTCCGCCTCATAGTTCACGCAGTCGCTTCCCACCGAGGTGACCTTGGCACCGAGCAGGAAGGATACGCCCTTCTTCATGTAATTTTTTTGCAGGATACGGGAGATCTCACGGTCGGTGGGACCTGCGATGTGATCGAGCATTTCCACCACGGTCACATGAGAGCCGATGCTGTTGAAATAGGACGCCATCTCCAGACCGATGACACCGCCGCCGATCACCACAAGCTCCGAGGGGACTTTCTTGCAGTCCAAAATCTCGCGGTTGGTCATGGCGAAGCCCGAGGCGACCGCCTCACGCAGTCCGGGAATGGGAGGAACGAGCGCCGTCGAGCCGGTGCAGATCAACAGTCGGCGTCCGACGTAAATCTCCTCGCCCGCCTTGACGCGGAAGCCCTCGGCAGTCCGATCGAGGATGGTTCCCTGTGCCGAGACCACGTCAACGCCCGCCTTTTTCAGCGTAGCGCCGATGCCGCCCACCAGCATCCTGACCACCTTGTTTTTGCGCTCCAGAACGAACGAATGGTCGATGGAGGCACTGCCGAAGGTGACGCCGTATTCGGCGGCATGCTTGGCATAATCGTATATCTTTGCGGAATACAGCAGGGTCTTGGTGGGGACACAGCCCTCATTGAGGCACACGCCGCCCAGTGCGCGTCCCTCGATCACCAAGGTACGGAAGCCTGCTTCTGCGGCGCGCTCGGACGCATTGTATCCGGCAGGACCGCCGCCCAAAATAATCAGATCATATGTCATAGTATCGGTTTCCTTTCCGTATGCCGCCGTCATTTGGCAAGCAGGAGGTCGAAGCTCTCAAGATTCCGGCACAGATCACGCAGGAAGCGTGCGGCGGGCGCGCCGTCCAGTGCGCGGTGATCGAAGGTGAGAGAGAGGGTCATGGCTGGGTACACCGAGCCGTCCTCGCGCACCCGATTCACAATGGTGTTCACACCCAGAATGCCGGTCTGCGGCGGGTTGATGACGGGGGTGAAGCTCTCCACGCCCAGAGAACCGAGGTTGGTCACGGTGAAGGACGCGCCGCGGAGCTTATCGGGATTGATGGTTCCGCTCTGCGCCTCGCGGATCACGGTCTTGGCGGCGGCGGAAAGCTCGTTGAGGGACAGGGTGTCCGCATTGTTCACGGTGGGCACCATCAGACCGCGCTCGGTATCCACTGCCACGCCAAGATGGACATGGCTGAAATAGCGCATGGTCTCCTCTGCATCCAAATAGTGCGCATTCAGATCGCGGTGTGCGGGCAGGGTGCGCGCCACGGCGTACAGCACCATATCGTTCAGGGTGATGTTGTTCAGCCCCATTACCTCGGACTTTGCCTTCAGTGCGGCGCGGTATGCCATCACAGCGGTTGCGTCGAAGGATGCGTTCAGGGTGAGCTGTGCCATATTCGACAGGGACGCGTGCATGGACTTTGCAATGACGCGGCGGATGTTGGGCAGTTTCACGTCCTCATATTCTGCGGCAGGAGCGGCAGGGGCGGCGGAAGCGCTCTCGGAGGCGGCTTCGGCGGTCTGCTCTGCGCCCACAAGGTATCCGCGGTCGAGCAGAGCGTTCACGTCGCGCTCAATGATGCGGCCCATGGGACCTGTCGGTTCGGCGCGGGAAAGATCGGCGCCGGTGCGTGCGGCAAGATTGCGCGCACGGGGAGAAATGCGGAGAATGTCGCCCTCGGCACGGGTCACGGCGGGGGACGCCTCGGCTTTTCCCTCGGACTTCGGCATATCTTCTGCCTTTGCCTCGGATGCC
>USTB01000070.1 GCA_900557635.1 uncultured Eubacteriales bacterium | reverse complement strand
CCCGCACATCCCCCGCGTCTCCCCGCGCGTCCTCCCCGCGCATCCTTAGAGCTTGTCGCGGATGTATAGGAGCGCCTGGTAGGCACTGCGGATGGGGATGAATTCCAGCTCGCCGCAGGCGCGGCGCGCCGCTTCGAGATTACGCTGGGGAAGTACGATCTTGCGGAAGCCGAGACGGTGTGCCTCGCGAACGCGAACCGCGATGTCTGCGGCGGCGCGGCATTCGCCCGCCAGCCCCACCTCGCCGATGGCAAGGAGATCGTCGGGCAGGGGCTTGTCCAGAATGCCGGAGATCATTGCCATGACCACGCTCATATCGGAGGTCGGTTCGTCGATATGCAGACCGCCCACCACGTTGGTATAGACGTCCTGCGTGGAGAAGCGAAGCCCGAGGCGTTTTTCCGCCACAGCCAGAAGCAGACCCACACGGTTGTAGTCCAGACCGTTGACCGTGCGTTTGGGGGACGGAAACACGGTGTTTGCCACGAGCACCTGTACCTCGGCGATCAGGGGGCGGGTACCCTCCATCACGCACACGGCGCAGTTGCCGCTGACGTTGACCGGTCTGCCCGCAAGGAGCATCTCGGAGGGATTGGGAACCTCGGCAAGACCGGTCTCGGTCATCTCAAACACGCCGATTTCGTTGGTAGAGCCGTAACGGTTCTTAATGGCGCGGATGATGCGGTACGACCGCATTTTTTCGCCCTCGAAATAGAGAACGGCGTCCACCATGTGCTCCAGCACCTTCGGACCTGCGATGCCGCCCTCCTTATTGACATGACCCACCATGATGACCGACGTACCGTCGCTTTTGGCGCGGGTGATGAAGCGCATTGCCGATTCCCGCACCTGAGAAATAGAGCCGGGGGACGCCGCCAACGCGTCGCACGACATGGTCTGGATGGAGTCCACGATCAGGATATCCGGACGGAGCAGATCGCATTCCGCCAGAATGTGCTCCACCGAGGTCGCGGTCATCACATAGAGATTCGAGCCGCCCGAGCCGAGCCGCTGTGCGCGGAGCTTGAGCTGTCCCTGCGATTCCTCGCCCGAGACATACAGAACCTTTTTTGCGCGGGACAGGCAGGACGAGATCTGCATGAGCAGGGTGGATTTACCGATGCCCGGCTCGCCCGAAAGCAGGACTACAGAGCCGTTGACGATACCGCCGCCCAGTACGCGATCCAATTCGCCCATACCGGTGCCCGAGCGCATGTACTCGGGGATCTCCAGATCCTCGAAATTGACGGCGTGACGTTCATACTGCGCGGGATCCGCCTGTGCGCGGGACGCCGCCTTTGCGGGCGGGTCGGGACGGATGACGCTCTCCTCCATGGTGTTCCATGCCTGACAGGAGGGACAGCGTCCCATCCATTTTGCGCTCTGATAGCCGCACGCGGTGCATTCCCAAACCGATTTTGCTTTCATTGATTTTCCCAGACATCCTTTTCGTTGTCGTTTCGCGGTTTTTTAATATGATATATGATTCGGCGGGGTCGCCGAAAAAAATCCGTTTCTGTCAGGAGGCGGTGTCGGCATTCTGATCCGACGCGGCGTACTGTGCCACGGCACAGCTCATGACGAACGCCAGCTCCTGCCGATATTCGGCACGGCGCAGCATTGCCGCCTCGTCCGGATTGGAGAGGAAGCCGCATTCCACAAGCACCGCCGGCGTATCCAGCCGATCCAAAAGGTAAATGGACGAGCCTGCCGCCTTGGGTACGCGATGATTGTCGGGCTGAAGCGCGGAGACTGCGCCCTCCTGGATGCAGTACGCCAGCCGTCGGCTCTCCCCGTTGTTGGAGGAATAGTACACCTGCAAGCCGCGGCAGTCCGCCTGCGGAAACCGATTGAGGTGAACGCTGACGAACAGAGCGTCCCCGCATGTGCGCGCCGTGGCAAGCCGATGGCGCATATCCTGCATTTTCCGCGTTCCCGCGCCGCCGTCGCTCATCATGCAGTCCTCGGTGCGGGTCATGGTGACCTCATAGCCCAGGACGGTCAGAAAATCCGCCGTGTTTCGGGAAATGGGAAGGGTGTATTCCTTCTCGCAGGTGCCGTCCGGTCCGGGTGCGCCGCCGTCCTCGCCGCCGTGTCCCGCATCGATCACCACACGGTGCGATACGGGAGGTGCTTCCTCCGTGCCCGACACGGGGGAGTCCCCGAAGGTGGTGCGGTCGAACAGCAGATGCAGACCCAACGCCGCGCACACCATGAGCACCACGATCAAAAAGAACACGCATATAAAGAGAAACGGCGTCATTCGCATGTAAAAACACCCGTCCTTGCATACCCGGATAGTCTCCCTGCGGGAGCCAGTCATATATATGCAAAAAACAGGTGTCTCATTCCGTGCGGCGCGTTATCGGCGGTCGAATCGGGGCTTGATGCCGACAAAGGAGCCGAGCGTGCGGTTGTGAATTCCCATATTGTATCCTGCGACGCATGCACCCATGGCGGGAAGCACCGTCACCAGAAGCAGGAGAGAATTCCACATGGGGTGTACCGAGGCATTGACGATGGAGTTCACGATCCCGCCGTACATGCTGTGGATCAACTGGAAAATATCGTGGCTCAGCTTATAAAGCGAGGCGGCCCAGACGGGCGAAGCGTCCTCAAAGTCGCGCACGAAGGCGCATCCGAATATCGAAAGCACGCAGAGCAGAAAATTCAGTGCATTGGCGACAAGCGACACCCACAGCATGCACAACGGCTGATACACGATCCTGCCGCCGTCCAGCCGCACCTTGTCCTTGATGCCGACCTCCCAGCACATGGTATACAGAAGCCACAGATACATGCCTGCGGCAAGCACGGAGGACAGAACGAACAGAACATCGTGCCGATAGGTCGACGCGGACAGAATCAGCCCGAAAACGGTCATGGCAAGCTGTGTCGTGCACATGCGAATGACAAAATATCCGTTTTTCCGAAAAAAGTCCACCATGATGGATGACCCTTCACACATTCCCGTACAAACTCGTACAAAAGATTAAGGATCGCCGTACCCCGGCGATTCCTACCTTCAGTGTACTGCCGAAATGTGAATAATGCAAGGACGGGCGCGAAAGTTTACATTTCGTCCAAAAAAAAGGGGGCGCAGTGGTGTAATATGAAGGGAGTATATCGGGAACGGAAAGGAGACCTCGCATGGAACAAAAACAGCGGGAACGGCAATATCTTCGTGAATTTCTTACATACATGCGCATTACCCTGAACCGCTCCCCCAAGACCGTGGAGCAGTACGAGACCGATCTCATCCTCTTTTTCCGCTTTCTCACGGCACAGCGGATGGGCATTTCGCTCAAAAGCGAGGAATTTGATGCCATCCGTCCCAAGGACGTCGGTCTTTCCCTTCTGCAAAGCGTCACCTCGTCCGACATTTACGAATTTCTCATGTATTCCGCCGATGTGCGCGGAAATCACGCAAAAACGCGCGCGCGGAAGCTATCGTCCATTCGTTCGTTTTTCAAATTCATGACCTCCACCATGCATTATCTGCCTGACAATCCGGCAAAGGACATCGCCTCTCCCACCGTGCGCCCGGGCTTGCCAAAGTACCTCTCGGTGGAGGAAAGCATGGCGCTCCTGCAGACGGTGCAGACCGACTATGAGAGCCGCACGCGCGTGCGGGACT
Source organism: uncultured Eubacteriales bacterium (assembly GCA_900557635.1). Next base: position 1,840 of record USTB01000070.1, on the reverse strand, counting down.
ATGCCATTCTGACCCTGTTTCTCAACTGCGGCATGCGTCTTTCCGAGCTTGTGGGCATCAGCCTCGGCGATATCGACCCGAATCTCCGCTCTCTGCGGGTTCTGGGCAAGGGCGCTAAGGAGCGCGTGATCTATCTCAATGATGCCTGCCGTGCCGCGCTGGGGGACTATCTCACCGTCCGCGCTATGGATCCCGATATCCGCGACCGCGACGCCCTGTTCCTTTCCACCCGTCACGTCCGTATTTCCAACAAGACCGTACAGTATGTGGTGTACAAGTACCTCCGCGCCGCAGGTCTGGAATACAAGCACTACTCCACCCACAAGCTGCGCCACACCGCCGCGACCCTCATGTACCAGACCGGGCAGGTCGATGTGCGTGTGCTCAAGGACATTCTCGGTCATGAGCAGCTCAACACCACGCAGATCTATACCCACGTCAGCGACGCGCACATGGAGCAGGCAATGCAACAAAACCCGCTTGCCGGCGTCAAAATGCCGCCCGACCCCAAAATCATTTTTCAGAAAAAGCAGGATAAATCGGAATGAGTATTTTCAGCCGTAAATTAAAGAAGCAGTCTGCCGCCGACCCTTCCGTGTCCGCCGTGCCTTCCGAGCCGAAGACGAAGGCGGAGCAGACCGCGCAAGATCCGTCTGCCGATGCCGCTGTGACCCGCAAACCCCGCGCGCACACCCCGCCTCCTGCCGTGCAAAAGGCGGGACGGGCACTGCAAAAGCGTGCGAACAACACCCTGCGCGGCTTTTTCGTCCCGTTTCTGTGCGCCGCCGTCCTGTTGTGCGGCTCGGTGTTCCTGTTCCGCTCGTCGGGCGGCTATCAGAGTCTGGTGCCCGCCGCCGATTCGCAGAGCAGGCTCGACAACGCCTATTTTTCCTATCTGCGTGCCGAGGAATCCCGTCTTGCCGCAGAGTCCATTGCCCGTGCCAACGCTCCCGTGGAGCTGGGCGACAGCATCATCAGCCGTTATGCCATCATGATCCGCTGCTCGGACGGTCGTGTTCTGTGCGAGAAGAATGCGGACGAGAAAATGTATCCCGCCTCCATCACCAAGCTCATGACCGTTTTGGTCGTGCTGGATCGAATCCCCGATCCCGATTCCACCGTGTACGAGGTCACGCCCGATATCATTAACTACTGCATTTCGCAGAATGCCTCCCGCGCGGGCTTTCTCTCGGGAGAGCACGTCACCGTGACCGATCTGCTCTATGCCACCGTGCTTCCCTCGGGCGCCGAGGCGGCGCTCGCGCTGGCGCAGGGGATCGCCGGCACCGAGCAAGCCTTTGCCGAATTGATGAACCGGAAGGCGGCGTCCATGGGGCTGACCCAGACTCACTTTACCAATGTGACCGGTCTGCATGATGACAATCATTACACCACCGTGCGCGACCTCTGCTCCATGGTACAACAGGGTCTTTCCGTGACTTCGTTCCGCGAGCTTGTGACCACCATGCGTCACAGCATGGCGTCCACCGATCAGCATCCCAAGGGCTTCACCGTCTACAGCACTATCTACAACTCCATGAAAACCTACAACAAAACCTGCGAATACATCGTCGGCGGCAAGACCGGCTACACGCCCGAGGCGGGGCAGTGCCTGGCTTCGGTTTCGGACTGCATGGGCGACCGCTACATCATCGTCACCGGCAACGCCGGCTCTACCAACTACGCCGCCAACCATATTCAGGATGCCGACTCCCTTCTCGACCGCTTCGTTGTCAACCGTCAGGAGTGAGGGCACGCGGGGGGAGACGCGGGGCGCTGCCCCGAACCCCGGTCAAGGACCTTTTGGGAAAGGTCCTTGACAATCCCCAAAACCTTTTGA
>USTB01000069.1 GCA_900557635.1 uncultured Eubacteriales bacterium | reverse complement strand
GATACCCTTAAGCAAATAAGGATAATATTCAACTACGATATCAATGACGTCTTTGAAAAAACTCATATTTACTCCGTTTGTTTACGATAATGGATCACGTCTGATCGACGGCGATCACTTCTTGATGATAATAACGAGATTGGACTCGTAATAGGTCTGCGTGAAGTCGATCTCCTCCTGACGCTCAACCGTGGGGCTCATGCCGGCGCAGTTGGCGTCAATGGCGGAGGACTGCACAGCGGGAACCAGAGAATCCCATTCCATGGAGTAGATCTCAAGCTCCATACCGAGCTTGTTGGCAACATACTGTGCAATGTGCACGTCGTAGCCGTTGGCATACAGACCTTCCTTGCCCTCGCCCGATATCGGTACACAGCCGTTGCCGTTATTGGAGGCTTCGGTCCAGTTGTAGGGTCTGTAAGCGCACTCCATACCGACTCTCAGAGTACCGTTAGTCTCAGTGGGCTTCTCGGAACTGAGGGTGAATTCCTCCACGGTGCCGCCGTTTGCGATGGTCACAATCTGCTCCATGAGTGCCGACTTCTGCTCCTCCGTGATCTCGGAAAGCACTGCGTTGATCCGATCCAGAAGGTCAGAGCCTTTCTTCAAACCGATTGCGATGCCCACATCTGCGGCAGTTGCGGTGAATCCCGTGTCGTTGTTCTTGAGTGCAATGTAGGTCAGGGTATCGTCGTTGCGGCACTCTGCAAGTGCGGTAGGCTCCTCAGCCACATAGCCGTCGATGGCGCCGCTCTTGAGGGCGGTCAGAAGATCGGCAAATTCGGGATAGGTGGACGCCTGAACACTCTCGATCTGGTTTGCTGCATCTGCGTGGAAGGTGCCCGCCTGTGCCGCGATCTTCGCGCCCTTGAGGTCTGCCAGTGATTTTGCGTCGGCAAGGTTGACGCCGTTGTTCTGCTGATTTCCGTTGCCGCAACCAGCAAGCAGGAACAGGGAGCAGACAGCCGCCAGTACAGCTGTAACGATTCTTCTCATTGTTGTGTTCATGTTTCACAACCTCCAAAAATATACTCAGAACAAAAAGCCTGCGACCCGAAGCGGTATCGCAGGCTTTTTGATGAAATCAAAACAGATAAGCCGTTGATAGCGCTCCACATTTTACATGTGACAGTTCCGTGCCTGTTTAGCACGACCCCAGCAGAAACCCGGCGGTAACCGAACCTATGCTTCGGCGGAATTGCCTTTCTCACACAGGCGCTTACCGGCGTCCCCGTGTGATACTCTTCGCATCCGCGACCTCTATCAGGTGCTGTATTCTTTTATGTTCTTGGCGACATTATACGCCGTGTTCGGGAATTTGTCAACCCTTTTTTCAAATTTTTCGCCGATAAAGCGTAAAATCATCCGTTTTCACGGACAAACGAAAAAAACGAGTGCGCCGCTTGTACAGCATACACAAACCGCGATGCAAAAAAACGCCGTACAGGGATCAATTCTTCACGCTTCCCGTCCGTTCCAGCTGTGCGGACGCAATGACACACGATCCGGCTGTCGTATTTTGCGTGATCTGACCGCACAGGACACGCGCCGCCGCAAGCATCGCCGCCTCCCCGTTTGCCAGCACATGCAGACCGAGATTGTCCACCGTGATTTTATATGCGCCGACCTCCAATGCATCGGTATATTCCAGTACGACCGAGGGACGGAACGCATAATAGTCCGATGTGAGACGGCGCCGTTCGGGTGCCGTGCCGTATTTGCCGAGCACCTCCGCGATCATATCTGCGGCGAACGAGGCGGCAGGGGCGGAGACGATCGCCGTCTGGGGCGTATAAGACTTCATGAGGGTTACGTTGGTTGACCATGCATGCTTCTCCAAGTACTTTTGCAAAAGGCAACGGCGTAAAAGCAGGCAGTCGTTGGAATCGGTGCGTCCGTTCCCGTTGACATCGGCAGCAAGCAGTGCCGTCTCATCGGTAGGCGCGATGGATTTCTTAAGCATGGCGGCGCGGGCAAGCAGATAATCGTTGGAATCCGTGTACCCGTTTCCGTTCAGATCTCCCACGATCATCACAATGCGGGTATCCTCGCCCAATGTGACCGTGTTTCCTGTACCGGCATACGGAGATTCCCTGCTCTGCGTCAGGCTGACCTGACCGTAGAATGCGTTCTTCAGCGCATCGGTCGTGGTCTTTGCTCCCACGTAAACATAGGTATCGTCCATGGTAAGCGGCTGACCCACACGAATGCGGAGCGAATCCCATTTGCCGAGACCGTTCACCGCATAGCGCTCCCTGAGCTTTCGGTTCGCCTCGCAGATCGCTTGGAAGGTGCCCGCCGTATCGTCGTCGGTACGCACGCCCCACGAATCGACATCCAGCCCGAAGTTATAACGGTCGGAGTGGAACGCCCACCAGTGCGTGATCTGCACCCCTGCGTTCACGATGGTATCCAGATATCGGGCGCGCGCCTCGGCGGAGGCATCTCCTGTATTGGGAAGCTCGACACCGCCGCTGCTCTCGGACAGCTGACCGCCCGCCTCGCCGTTATACAACGCCAGACCGAGCCGCTCCGCTTCCTGCAGGAAGAGCGAATAGCTCACATACTGATAACTGCCGTCCTCGTCGCGGTATCGCTCGACATATCCGACCTTATAGCCGTGAACCGAGATCACGTCCAGATTCTCATGCAGGAGGGAGAGCGCCTTGAGGCGTTCCTCCAAGGTGTCGACCGTCCAGTTTGCCGTCTCGTCCCCGCGCTTGGTTCCTGCGTACAGATTCCACTGCTCGGAGCGCAGGACGGAATCGCCGCCCGAAATCAGTCTCTCTGGGTCATTCTGACGGATCCTTGCCGCCATATCGGAGTAGAACGCGCCGAGCTGTCCCAAAGAGAAGGTGATCTTTTTGGTCTCGCCGCCGATATCCGCATCCAGATTGCCCTCGTTTGTGATCTCCCACATCAGGATGGTGTCGCGATCACGATAACGGCTCACATAGCGATCGATAAAGGTGTAAGCAAGCTGGCGGGATTCGCTGTTCGGGTCGCAGAAGTAATCGTAAAACTGCTCGCCCGTTGTGATCCATTTGCCGCTGTCCGGATATTTTCCTACCAAAAATTCCGAGGTGTTCAGATTGAGGCAGGCAACCACCTGAATCTCATATTGATCGCAAAGATCGTACATAAGATCCGCGGCTTTCCAGAAGCGATCCCATTCCGCCTCGCTCTTGCCGGGGTTCAGGCTGTTGCAAAAGACGCGGATGGTGCGGAAGCCGTTGTCATGAAGCTGTTGCAGTGCTTCCTCCGCACCCGCAATGCAGTATTTCTCCTCGGGGAAGGAGGCATCGGGAAAATTGCCGTCGTTGAGCGACGGATCGGCAAGGATCTGCCAATTCAGATCGAATTTATTGAAGGAGATCTCCCAATACGGAGCGCCGTTCTGCCACAGGACAGAGCCGAGCTTGCGCAAAATGCCGTCATTCTTGTACTTTCCCGTGGAAAGCACGACCGTGTTGTGAAATTCGTCGTGGCACACGTCGGCACACAGAACCGTGGTGAATACCTCCATGGGCGCATAAAGAACACCGTCCACGGTCTTGATCTCATGCGTAAGAGGCGTTACTGTCTCTCCGTACAGCAGGCGATCTTCCTCTAGGATGTATGCAGTTCCATCAGGTGATGTCAGAGTTTTGCCGTTCACCGTGCCGCCTGCGGCGGTCATAGCATCGGTCAGCGGCAGATATGCCGTGCCGGACGCAAAGAACATCCGATCCTCCAGCCGTTCATAACGGGTGTCGTTGATCCAGAAGGTCGTCGTTCCGTCATCTGTGACTGCATCGGGAATCGTGATCTCGGGAAGCGGTCCGACCTCATCATAGGAATATTTTTGCGGGTATGCCCTGCCGAGCGTGTAGAAAACGATGTCGTCGAGGGTAAGATAGGATCCGTTCGACCCCGTACCGTGAAAACGCGCGCCGTAAATTGCATAGATCGGCGAAATGAAGCGGCACTGATCGGACAGCAGGATGTCGTTGCAGTAAACCGAATAACGATCGCTCCCAAATTCGGTCTGAATGAGAATGCGATACTTAGTCCCGTCCTTTGCAAAATCGGTCAGGCGATTGCCGTCCCGATCCGCCAGATAAGGCTGACCGCCGTTGCTCTCCACCGAGATCAGGCGTCCGCCCTCCGGACTTTCCGTCGTTGTGGAAGCGTTGTCATTGGTCGCGTTGAAAACCAGACGGGTATCGGAATAAGAGCCGTCAAAGGACAGCATAAAGGCAAAATTCATCAGCTTATCCGTGTAATCCATAGCCCACCAGCGCATGTCACAGGTTTGGATTCGCACGGCGCGGTCGGTATCGCCCACCACCTGCATCGTGCCCTGTACATAGGAAATGTTAAAATCGGTATGCGTGTCGGTAAAAGCGGTATCCGTTGCACAGGCGTTGAAGTCCTGTGAAAAGCGGAGCGCCTGCGTGCCGGTCGCGCTGTCGGTATTACTTGCGGCAAGCGACGTCGAGGCAGAACCGCCGACACCGATGATCACGCTCAAAAGCGCGCTCAGAACGCGTTGAAATATCCGAATCATGTGTCTTTACTCCGGTTCATTTAATGATTGAAATATCATGCTTTATAAGTCCATTATACAGGAAATTCACATAAAGTCAACCGTTATCCGCAAATAAACCGTGCATTTTTCCAAACCGGACGGCAATCGGCATGCAAAAACGCGGCCATGCATTTCGCATGACCGCGCTTGAATGAAAGACTGTCGTTTCCGATCAGATCTCGGGAATAACGATCTTGACTTCCTCGCCCTTCTTTGCGGATTCCACGATACCGGACAGAATTGCCTGGTTGTACAGAATCTGGCTTGCGGGCACGGGGGGCTTGAGACCGAGGGTGAAGGCATCCAGGAAGGAGCGGATCTTACGGTCAAACAGGTTGCCATCGTCATGCTCCGGAGGAATCACGGTCTGGGTTGCAACGCCGCCGATCTGCTGATACAGAGTCATAGCGCCGCCGATAGAGCCGTTCCAGCACTCGGTGGAGGGGATGCGCAGACCGCCCTTGGTACCGAGAATGATGGTATCGCCGCAGGTATCGATGTTCATAGCCCATGCAATACGGAAGTCCACAACGATGTCGCCCTCCAGACGGATGAATGCGGCGGCAAAATCGTCAACGGTGAACTTCTCTGCATATTCGGGGTGATCCGGATAGGTCTTGGGATCCTGGCCGAAATAAGCGGACTTGTAACCGGTTACGGTCAGAGGCTTCGGATAGCCGATGGCGTTAAGCACCATATCGAGAGAGTAGCAACCGATATCAGCCAGAGCGCCGATACCTGCGGTCTCGTCCTCGATGAAGGATGTGCCGAACGGAGTCGGAATACCGCGACGGCGTCCGCCGCCGGTCTGAATGTAGTAGATCTTACCGAGATCGCCGTTCTCAACGATCTTCTTGATCATCTTCATGTTAGCGTCGAAACGGGGCTGGAAGCCGATGGACAAGGTTACACCGGGGTTAGCCTTTTCGGTCT
>USTB01000068.1 GCA_900557635.1 uncultured Eubacteriales bacterium | reverse complement strand
TTGGTCCTAATGTTACTTTTACTGTATCTGCTAATTTATTAACTCCTTCTAATAAAGATTTTCTAGCATCTTCTCCAAATTTAATTTGTTTTGCCATTTTTATCAAACTCCTTTCAAAATTCATTCAATCTCTAAATTCGACCAATTCAAATTGTGTCAAATGGGACGGGCTTTTTTGACATATTATTTTAGTATTTTTATCTTGTCAAAAAAGGGCGTCCCTTTTGACATCTTTTATTATTCTACTACTGCTAAAATATCATCTTGTTTTACTATGATATAATCTTCACCATCGTATTTTACTTCTGTTCCGGCATATTTGCTTACTATTATGTTGTCTCCTTTTTTTACATACATTTCTTGTGGTTTTCCATCTATTTTTTCTCCTGGTCCAACTTCTACAACTTCTGCTATTTGTGGTTTTTCTTGTGCTCCGCTTGATAGTATAATTCCACTTTTTGTTGTTTCTTCGCTTTCTATCATTTTAATAACAACTCTGTCTGCCAAAGGCTTGATGTTCATGATGCATTTTTCCTCCGATTCTATGTGATTGAGATGCTGTAAACGATTTGAATTTAGCACTCGTTTGTCTCAAGTGCTAAACTGTACCCTTATTTTACGCAAGGTGCTTGGAAAATGCAAGAGCTTTTGGCTACATTTAACACATCGTTTACATTTTTGCCAAAAAAAGACACGGTTCGTCACGCAAAAATCGGGGATATCCCTTCGGTATTGCTACCGAGGCGCATCCCCGATTCGTTTGTACGCGGAATTCGGTCACACCGTCCTGTACGTGTTGCCGTATTTCCGCACAAAACGGCTTACTTTTCTGCTGTTTCCTCGTCCGCATTTTCTCCGAACATGTTCATTTCGGAATTGTACGGCTCGGTCACGGCTTTGTCGTTCACCATGTGGGAGCAGTAGAATACGTACTTGATCACGTCGCCGTCCGCAACGGTATTCGCAGCGGCACTGCCTTCCCTCGGCTCCTTACCGTTGATAGTGTAGCTCCAGTAGAAGCGATAGTCCTCATCGTTCATCTTCTTGGTGCAGGTGGTGTAGTTCTTAAAGGAAGCAACGCCATCCTCATTGCTGTTCAGCTTGACATCAAGCTCCTTCTGAGAAATGGCTTCCTGTACCGCGCGGATGACGGTGGCGCCGTCGCCGCTGAGCTTCACGGAATATGCGGGAATGGAATCGTCTCCTGCCTCAAACGAGACCTTCACCGTGATATCATCCGCCGAAGTTTTGCAGGACGTGAACAGACTGCCGGAAACCAGCAGCAAAACCGCAAGCATCGCAATTGCAATTTTCTTCATGTTTGTAATCCTCCGAAAATTTGGTACTTTTATTTTAACACATCTGCGACGTAATGTCAAGTATTATCCATTATATATAAATATGAAGAAGGACAGGTACAGGCAATACCCGAGCCACGCAAGATATCCCGCCGCGATCCACCCCGCCAAACGGTTCACCGAAAAGAAGCACCGCATCATGCAGAACGAGAGAAACGCCACCGCGCACACCAGCAAAAAGGACAGGAAAAACGCCCCGACGCAGAAAAAGAGCGGCGCCCACAAAAGCCCCGCGCCCATCATGGCGCAATAGAACAGGAGACCGTTTTGCCGTCCCTGATCGTGCCAGCGCGGCGGACACTGCAAAACGATCCCCGCCGCACAACCTACCGCGAAATATGCCGCGCACCAAAACAGGAGCATAAAAAAGCGCGGCAAAGCCGCCGGCGGAAGCCACAGGCAACAATAGAACGATGCCCTGCCGCCCGCCATGGAGCAAACGGCGCCGCCGATCAGCCCCACTGCCAGAGAGCACCCGCCGGCGATGAGCACGGCGCGTTGCCGAAGCGGACGCAGACGGGCGCGGCAACCCGAAGAGAAGCAAGCCAAAAAAATCACCCCATACCAAGGGTATGAGGTGATGGGGTGGATTATGCCGAAAAATAACCGTTTGCCGAGTGCCGTGCGGCGGTCATTCGGTGGGAGTCGTCGATTCGCCACCGCCGCCGTCATCGCCGCTGTCGCCGTCCGTTTGCGGGGGCGGTGCAGTGTGCTCGGTGCATGCATGGTTATACTGTGTGGTCGTTTCTCCCTTGGAATATCCCGTGTAATGTCCGAGTGCAAGCACAGGCGTATAGAAGGGCTGATATGCCGTGCCGCCCGGAGATGCCGCACCAAGATCCATATAGGAATACTCCGCGTCGATGATCTTGATATTGATGGGAAAATCTCGGTTGACGCGAACCAGCGCCACCTGGACGATATTCTGCTCGGGGCAGTATTCGCAGGCGATACCGCCGGTCACCTTATCGTAGTTCACAAGCACATGGCAGTCGCAATATTCGGTGGGCATGCTCGAAAGATTGAAGTAGCCGGTCACGGCACGGTTGCCGCGCGGATCGTGCTTGCACGCCTCAGACATCAGCTTGCCCGAATCGCGGCAGACGGTAGCCTGCACCACGCCGTCGGCAAGCTCGAAGCATTCCGCCGTCTTGCCCTGTGCGGCAGTCTCCTGCAGGATGGACTTATGCACCTGCGTCATGACATCGTTCCAGATCACAGCGGCAGGCGGCACGGTCGCGGAGAAGCCGTCAAGCGAGGACGGCATGCTGTAGCCGAACCATACCCCGCCCACATAATACGGTGTGAAGCCCATGAACCAACGGTCGCAGTCCGCCGTGGTGGTACCGGTCTTGCCGGCGCAGTTGACCTCGCTTTTCAGGGTCACTGCCTTATATGCGGTACCGGTAGGGGATTCCACAACATTTTGCATCATTTTGGTCATAATGGACGCGGTCTGCTCACTCATGACAATGGAACTGTCCGACTGATTGTCCACAAGGGTCTTTCCGTCCGAATCCTGAATTTCCAAGACGATGCGCGCCTTATTATAGATACCGCCGTTGGGGAAGATCTGATATGCCGCCGTCATTTCCAGCACGGTGACGCCGTAGTTCATACCGCCCAATGCCAGTGCCGACATGTTCTTGTCGCTCAGTACTTCGCCGTCCGCCTTGGTATAGGATTCGATGAAGGAATCCATATGCAGTTTGTTTTTCACATAGTCGAACGAACGATCCATGGTCAGCTTATCGAGGATTCGCACCGCGATCGTGTTGACCGAGCGCTGCAGTGCGTCGTACACCGATGTCAGTCCGGCATATCGATCCGGAAGGTTGGCAGGCCAGCCGTGGGTGTTGGAATATACAATACTGCCGCCCTCGCCCTTGGTCGCCACACCGAAATTGAACGGCGCGTCGTCGAACACCGAGGTGTAGGTGATTTCCCCGTATTCCATGGCAGGTCCGTACACCGAAAGCGGCTTGATGGACGAACCGGGGGAACGGGTGGTCTGGGTGGCGTAGTTCAAAATTCGGTTTCCGGACTTCTCGCCTCTGCCGCCCACAAGACCCACGACATTGCCGTTATAGGGATTGATAATGACCATGGACGCCTCTGGCTGAATAGGTGAGCTGTCCACCGAGGGAAAGTTCGCATCATTTTCGAAGTAGTCCTCAAGAATGCTCTGCACATTCGGATTCATGGCGGTGACGATCTTCAGACCGCCGTTATAGATCATCTTTTGCGCGACCTCATAGGAGTAGCCCTTGGAGTTCATCAAAAGCTGAATGGCTTCCTCGATGGCAGCGTCGGTATACCAGGAGTTGACGTTGCTTGTGCTCTCCTCCGAGCCGGAAGCGTCCTTGAGCACCAGATCCTCCTTCTTTGCGGCGTCGCATTCCTCCTGCGTGATAGAACCGTACTTGAGCATTTCATCCAGCACCACGCCGCGACGGGTCTTGTTGCGCTCGGGATTAAGCACGGGATCCCACTTGGTGGGTGCCTGCGTGATGCACGCGATGGCAGCACACTCGGTGAGGGTCAGCTCACTGACATCCTTGCCGAAATAGGTGTATGCCGCGCTCTGCACGCCGTAGCAACCGTGCGACAGGTAAATGAGATTGAGGTACATTTCCAGGATCTCGGTCTTATCCTTGGTCTTTTCCAGATCAAAGGCACGCATGATCTCCTGGATCTTACGCTGCATGGTAACTTCGTCGTCACCCGTTACGTTCTTGATGAGCTGCTGTGTGATGGTGGAGCCGCCGCCCGACGGATTGCCCGTGAAATACTTGATCGCGCTCTTCGCGGTGGTGAGCAGATCCACGCCGCTGTGATCCCAGAAACGGTGATCCTCAATGGCGACAAAGGCGTTCACCAGATTCTTCGGGATCTGCGAATACGGCACCCAGATACTGTTTTTGCCGCCGTAGAGCCGCTGATCCTCCAATTCCACCATGTTTCCCGTTTGGGAATCCACATAATATATCGTGGTGGTGTGGGTCGTGGAGCCGCCGAGATTATCAAACTCCTCCATGTCGGTGTCGATATAATTCTGCACGTAATAGATAAACACGCTGCCCACAACCGTGCCTGTGATCAGAGAGATCAGAAGGACGGTCAGAAGAATGCTCAGAAGAACCGACAGAATCTTCCGAAAAACCTTGCCCGTGATACCGACTGCTTTGCCGACCTCGGCTCCCCAGTCCGTTTTCTGCTCTGCTTGACGTTTCTTATCAGACATACAAATCCTTGCCTTTCTGTCGCCCGCAGGCAGACTGCCCGCGAACAGGATAAGATGGCTCTATCATACCACCTATTTTTGAATGCCGTGTGAATGACGGAAAACTTTACATTCTGTGCACCGTGCACTATCCGCACGGTACGCCATGCATTTTCGCCGCCCGAGGACTTTTTGCCCCGAATGCGGCTTTTCGACTAACGCAGTACCGTTTTCTTTTCGCCCAAAAGACCGCGCATGCAGTCGATGACGAAGGGATCGGCGGAAAGCGTGTGGGTGCGATCCCGCAGATATTTCCGATCCTGCTCCTCGAACCATACGACCTCAAGGCTTCCCGGGAATATTTCCGCCAGCGCACAGGCGCGCGCAAAGAGGGGAGAATTGCAGGAGGGCACGCTGAGATATACGGTCTTTGGGGTCAGTGCGCTGTCCTTCCCTTCCGAGGGGGACGTATGCGCGGGCGCGCCGCCCCGGGTACTGCCAGACGTGCCGTCCGACGAACGGTTCGTGCGCGGCAGTTGAGAAAAGACCGCGCCGCCCTTCTGTGCAAACACGTCATTGGGCACAAGCGGGAGGATCTGCTTTGCCAGTATTTTGGGATCCTCCTCGTCCTTCCACGAGACCGTGCCGCATACGGCAAGCGCCGCATCGGGCGAGATCATACCGTCGGTCTGTCGGAACAGCTCGGGGAAGCACAGCACCTCCACAGAACCGGTGCGATCCTCGATGGTAAAGAAGCACATGGAATCCCCGCGTCGGGTCTGCTTCACGGTACGGCGGGTCACAATGCCGGCGGCGATCGCCAGACCGCAGAGCGCTGCGGTGGGAAGTATGGAATTGCGAATGTTGCTTTTCATAGACAGGACCTCCGGAAAAATAAAAAAGCCGACAGCATCTGCGTCAAATGCAGATGTCA
>USTB01000067.1 GCA_900557635.1 uncultured Eubacteriales bacterium | reverse complement strand
CGCGGAGTGCATGTGTCTTTTGTATCATATGGGTAATACCAAGCAAAAGACCCTGATGCGTGAGGAACGCGGAAGAAATGCCGTGCGGGCATATCATGTGCTCCCCAAGGCGGCGTCGTTTGTGACCGGAAGGCGCATTTTACTGGTGGACGATGTAGTGACCACCGGTGCGACAGCCTCAGCCTGCGCGCTTTGTCTGCGGGAGGAGGGCTGTGCGGAGGTCACGGTGTTTTCCATGGCGCGCGTCAGAAAATAAAAAAAGACATTTTGCGGAATGACAGACCCTGTTTCTGTCATACCCTGTTTTTGTATCCGACGGCGACGGTGGGCACATGCTTTTTCGATGCTGCTCGGTCAACGTCACGAAAAAACGGAGGCGCACGGCGGCGCGTTGCCGCGCGGACGCTTCGGCGAAAGGAAGGAACGCAATGAAGAAAATGATGGGCATTGATCTGGGCGGCAGTGAGATTCGGGTTTGCCTGAATCAGGGCGTTGTGCTTGCTGAGCCTGCCGCAGTGGCGCTTGATCGTCACACGGGCGACGTGCGCGCCGTCTGTCGGAGAGCCGGCAGTCTGGCATATCGGACGCCCGGAAACGCCGATATCGTATACCCGATGCTGGAAAATCTTGCGACACAGTACATGGCACTGCGCGAGATCTTTCGCTACTGCATGAAGAAGGCGAGAATGCCGCGTGCAAGCCTCATCCTCTCCGTCCCCTACGGGCTGACACGGCAGGAGGAGCGCGTTCTGACGGGCGCGGCAGAGGACGCGGGCGCGCGAGAGGTGCGCCTTATCCGCAAATCGATTGCCGCCGCCATCGGCGCAGGTGTGGAGGTCATGTCTCCGCAGTATACCATGGTCTTGGATCTCGGTGCAGGCTCTGCCGAAATTTCGGCAGTGGGCGACGGCGGCGGATACACCGTCTCCGTTCCCGATGCGGGTGGAAACGCCATGAAGTCCGCGCTCGCGACAGAGCTGCGGGAATCCATGCAGATCTCTTTGGGCGATCCGCAGTTGGAGACCCTGAAGCGGAACGCGGGCACGGTCTGGCTCAACGACGCCTCGAAAACCGCCGAGAATGTGCGCGCTCTCTCCCTGTACGACGGTCTGCCGCAGACCGTGACCGTAACGCCCGATACCGTGGCGCAGGGACTTGCCGCGCCGATCGACGCATTGCTTTCCGCACTGCACGCCTTTCACGATCAGCTCCCGGGAACTGCGCGGGACGATATCAGCATCCGCGGAATTATTCTTTGCGGCGGCGGTGCGGGACTGACCGGTCTCGACCGACTGATCCGCGACGAAATGAAGTTACCTGTTACGGTCGCCGATCTGCCGTCCGACTGTACGCCCGGCGGACTTTCGCGTATCCTGAACAACCCGGAGCATTTTGAGGACGACGGACTGTATGTCTGTCCCTTTGACGGCATGGCTTCGGACGGGGAGACGTCTGCTTCCGATGCGTGAAACGAGACGGCACCTCCCACTTGCAAAACAGATATTTCGGAATAGTGAAAATAGATACATTTAATTCTCATGAGAGGTATTTTTATGAACAAACCGCTGATTCGCAATATTGCAAACTCGATCAAGGGTTCCTTTCTCACCGTCATTACCGGCGAGAACCTGCTCTCTGCCGAGGTCACCTTTACGGGCTGTGCCGACGGGATCTCCTATGCGGTCGAGGCTGTCAACCGCACCGAGCACACACTGACATGCGCCGTCCCGAGCGGAGCATTTCAGTCCTATCGCGTTACCGTCCGCAACGAGGGGGGCGAGAGCGAGCCTTATCTGATGAACGTGCCGCAGGTCAAATGGATTCAGGGCGAATGCCTGTTTGCAGGAAAGGAGCTGCGCATTTTCGGACAGGGCTTTATCAATATTGACCGCTATGTGGAGCGCGAGGGTCTGGAAAATCACGGCTACGGCGTTCTGCTTTCTGCTCCCGGCACGACCGTGACCCTGACGGGCGAGGACGGCGCGACCATCTCTCTCCCCGTTCTGGCGGCATCCAACTATGAGATTTCCGCCACGGTTCCGTCCGATGTGCGGGAAGGGAAGTACACCCTGTGCATAGACGCGGGTTGCGGCGCCGCAGGCGAACAGCTCTCCGTGACCGTACATACCCCCGATGTCTGGCCCGAAACCGTTTTTAACGTGCTGGACTACGGCGCGCGTCCCGTGCCGCTGACCGATATCTGGTATCGCGACTTTACGGACTCCACCGAGGGCTTCCAGCGCGCACTGGATGCGGCGGCAAAGAACGGCGGCGGCGTGGTTCTGGTTCCGCACGGACGCTACTGCTTCAAAGGCTCTCTGCGCATCCCGCGCTATACCCGTCTTGTGGGTGAGGATGTCCGCCGTACCTGGCTGGAACTGCCCAAGGGCATGACCGGAGAATGCGGCTGGGGCACCGAGGAGGAAGGCAACCGCATTCAGGTATTTTTGGGCGGTCAGGGCGACTTCACCGTGGAGAATCTGAATATCTGCAGTGTGTATTCCCCCATCGTAATCGGCGCTCCCGTGATCGAGGGCGAACCGGTGCTCGGCGACGATAAGTATAACCGCATCCCCTGCTACTGCAACCTCATCGATCAGACGCGGGATGCAGATAATGTTTCGGTTCTCAACTGCTATATTCTGCAGGAGCCGACCTACATGACCCACCATAAAAACCGCAAGGATACGTTTTTTGTGGACGAATATAACCACACCGACCCGTTAGGTCCGGCGCCCAACGCCAACATCGCGGCGATCAACAATGTGTGGACTGCCGTCGCTATCAAGGGCTGCGGCACCCGCGTGGTGGGCAACCAGATTCAGGGCGGCGGTACCTGTGTGGCGCTGATGGGCGCACAGAACGTGCAGATCTCCTCAAACACCCTGTACTGCGGCGACCTCGCCAACTGCATCGGCATGTTCTCCACCTCGTATAATCCCAACGACAACTGGAAGCGCTCGTGCCGCAACGTGATCATTGAGAACAACGTGCTTGAAATTGCCACCCGCCTGAACCGCGGTGTCATGTGGATCATGCAGGATCACTGCCGCTACTACATTGCGGGCAACCACATTAAGCCATTCTTCTGGCATTCGGACGCCGAGGGATTCTGCTTCCACATCTGGGGCGATCATTTTGTGACCCGTTGTCTTGAGGGCGAGGGCACGCGCATCCGCATCGACATGAAGACCTTCTGCGAGGACTACAAGAGCACGTGGAAGGAGCACATGGGTGAGGACGGAAAGTTTGCACCCGGCACCTTCCGCGGCGGTAACCTTGCCATTGTGGGCGGCACCGGTCTCGGACAGGTGTTCACCATCGTGGACAACACCGAGGATACCGTGATTCTGGATCGTCCGCTGGACTGCGTTCTGGACGGGACGTCCCGCGTGAACATTTCGGACAGCGAAAAATTCTTCGATACCCTCATCGTCAACAACGAGGTGGACGACCTCGGACGCGGCTGTTACCTGTGGGGTCATTCCTGGGGCGGCGTGATGGACGGCAACCTCTGCGTCCGTAACAGCGGCGTTCTCATGGAGGATCTTTCCTCCCATCCCGATGCAGGCTTCCACTGGACGTTTGCGGGCGAATACTTCAACCAGATCATCAACAACCGTCTGATCATGCCGCGCGGATACAGCGCAAACTACGGTGTGATCGGCGTCAAGGGCGGCGTGAACCCGCAGACCACGGTCTCCATGATTATCCGCGGTAATGTGGCGGAGGATGATACCGTCATTTCCGCACTGCCTCTGGAGGACGTGCAGGACGGTCTGAATTACGAGGGCATCGTCGTGGAGAACAACTGCTCCAACAACTGCGAATTGGGCATCGAGATCTCTCCTGCGGTTAGCGTGACCCTCAAGGGCAACGAATTCCGCAATGTGGATACCGAGCTGACGGGCGCGGGCAAACACACGGTTCAGCTTTGATCGGCTCTGTCCGCGCTGTCTGACGGGCGGATGCTTCGGCTTTCCCGACCGTCGATGGGGCTTTCGTGACGATTATTCATAGATGACCGAACGCTCCCGCACACAATATTGGGGATTGTTCACAATTTATGCTTGCATTCGGACACGGAATATGATATATTAAGTTGAATATCCGGTTTCGCCGCCGCAGATTCGGCTGTGCGGATCACGGAAGAGGCGCGGCATATCTCCTGCGGGACATGCGCGCACGTAAAACTACAAAAGAGTTCAAATGAAGGAGTATCAACATGAAGAAGATCGCTGCACTTGCCGCTGCACTGCTTGCGCTGACTCTGGCATTGACGTCCTGCGGCACCAAGGAGCTCAGCTCTTTCACACAGAGTGAAAAGGAAAAGTATATTTCCATCGAGCAGTATAAGGGCTTGGTTATTGATAAAAAGAAGATGGAGGAGAGCATTCAGGGGGATATTGATGCTCTGCTCGAAAAGAAGGCGACAACAAACGAAGTGACCGACCGTGCCGCAAAAGAGGGCGACACTGTCAATATCGATTATAAGGGCTATATCAAGGACGAAAACGGCGAATGGGAGACCGAGCCATTCAAAAACGGTTCTGCAACCGGCTCCGATCTCAAGCTCGGCTCTAAGAGCATGATCGACGGCTTTGAGGATGCTATCATCGGCTTCAATTCCGGCGAGGAAAAGGACATTTTCGTGACCTTTCCCGAGGATTACAAAAACAACCCCAACATGCAGGGCAAGGAAGCAAAGTTCACGGTGAAGGTGAATAAGATCACCGAGACCGTCCTGCCCGAGCTGACCGACGATTTCATCGCCGAGAACACCGACTCCAAGACCGTGGACGAGTACCGCGCTTCTCTGGAGGGCGATTATAAGCACGACCAGATCATCTCCCTGCTCCTGCAGAAGGTGACCGTGAAGGAATATCCCGAGGACAACGTCAGACAGTATTATGACAACCTCGTGAACACCTATCGCACCTACGCTACCAACTACGGTATATCTCTGTCTCAGTTCTGCCAGCAGTATCTGAAAAAGACCGAGGAAGCGGCACTGCGCGGCTTCGTGGATCAGGCAAAGAATTCCGTGAAGCAGAATCTGGCGCTCCTGCTGATTGCCGACATGGAGAACATCACGGTTTCGGATGAGGAATATACTAAGCGCGCAAATGAGATGCTGGAGGATTCCTCTTACACCACCATTGAAGAACTGGAAAAGGCGTACACCAAGGACGGTCTGAGAACCGTGATCTTGGAGGACATCGTTGTGGACTTCCTTGTGGACAATGTATCGGTGGAGGAGATTCCCGAAGAGGATGACGGCGACGAAACGACGGCAGGCGACAAGGAACAAGAACCGAGCGACACCTCGGCAGATTCCTCCGATACCTCCGCGTCGGACGAAACCGCGGCAGATTGACAAAACGGTATTTGTGCCGGCAGGAAGCATTCCTGCCGGCATTTTTACACGGACGCATTATTACACGGAGGCACGGGCTGACGGTGTGAGACGCACGACCGCGCAGACGAGGCGGGAGAGCGGGAATGCGTCTGAAACGAAATCACAAAGTATACAAAGAAATGAGATGTATCCTATGA
>USTB01000066.1 GCA_900557635.1 uncultured Eubacteriales bacterium | reverse complement strand
CGTGTCTCTTGCGGTGGAGGGAAGAGAAGCCCCGCTTGCCATCCCCTTTCGCGAGATCAGCCGCATGAACACGGTTTACGATTTTGAAGCCGATTTTTCGTAAGACGGCAGCGCGCCTGTGCGTGCATGCGCTGCATGCGCAGCATCGTGATTGCATTTTTAACCGAAAAACAGAAGCATGGCATATTGAAAGAAAGGTACGGTCATTCAATGAATCAGGAATTTTTCGACGCCCTGGATCTGCTGGAAAAGGAAAAGGGCATTCCCAAGGAATATATGATGGAGCGCGTGGAGGCGGCGCTGATCTCCGCGTACAAGCGTGAGCAGGACGGCGCCGGAACCAATGTGCGCGTGGTGCTCGACCCCGAGAAGAAGGACGTGAAGGTTTACCAGCAGCTTGAGATCGTGGAGACCGTTGAGGATCCCAAGACCCAGATCTCGCTGGAGGATGCACGCAAGCAGTCGAAGAAATACGAGTTGGGCGGCATCTGCGAGGTGGAGATGAAGACCAAGAACTTCCGCCGCCTGTCCGCACAGACCGCAAAGCAGGTCATCATTCAGGGCATTCGCGAGGCGGAGCGCGGCATGA
Organism: uncultured Eubacteriales bacterium; assembly: GCA_900557635.1. The sequence continues at coordinate 4,996 of USTB01000066.1, read as the reverse complement.
TGATTAAGGAATATGAAAATAAGAAGGAAAGCATCATTACCGCCACCGTGCAGCGGATCGATCCCGTTTCGGGCAGTGTGATCGTGGACACGGGAACATCCATTGCGGCACTCCCGCAGAACGAATGCATCCCGGGCGAGACCTTCACCGAAGGACAGCACATCAAGGTGTTCGTCATGGAGGTAAACAAGGAAACGCGCGGACAGCTCGTGACCCTGTCCCGTACACATCCGGGCATGGTGAAGAGACTGTTCGAGCTTGAAGTCCCCGAAATTCAGGACGGCACGGTGATCATCCGCAACGTGATCCGCGAGGCGGGCTCCCGCACCAAAATGGCGGTGTACAGCCGCGACGAGAACGTGGATCCCATCGGCGCATGTATCGGTAATCACGGTATGCGTATCAACAGCATCGTGGAGGAATTGCGCGGCGAAAAGATCGACATTGTGAAATACAGTGAGGATCCCGCAGAATTCATCAAGTCGGCACTGGCTCCCGCAAGTGTGCGTCAGGTCATCCTCTCTCCCGAGGGCGACAAATCGTGCCGTGTGATCGTGGACGCCGACCAGCTTTCCCTTGCCATCGGCAAGGAGGGACAGAACGCCCGTCTGGCGGCGCGCCTCACAGGCTATAAGATCGACATCAAAATGTAACAGGATTTGGCAGGGAAGAATATATGCCGCAAGCAGTGAAGGGTCAGAAACGAATTCCGGAGCGCACCTGCACCGGATGCGGAGAGGTCAAGCCGAAGGCGGAGCTTTTGCGCGTGGTTCGCTCTCCCGAGGGCGAAATTTCCTTGGATTTCACGGGGAGGAAATCGGGCAGAGGCGCTTATTTGTGCCGCAGTGCCGCGTGTCTGAAAAAGGCGCGTCGGGCAAAGCGTTTGGAGCGGAATCTGGACTGTGTGATTCCGGACGAGGTCTACAACGCGTTGGAACAGGAGCTGGGTTCGGCAGATGCAGCAAAATGAGAAAATGAAGCTTCTCGGTCTTTTGGGAATAGCCCGCAAGGCGCAAAAGACCGTTTTGGGCACGGAGTTGGTTACGCAGGCAGTGCGGGAGGGCAGATGCCGCCTTGTGCTGTGCGCGTCCGATATTTCGGCGAACACCGAAAAGAGACTGTCTCAGTGCTGTATATATTACGGGGTCATGCGGGTCGTGACGGATATTTCCATGGACGAATTGTCACACGCCTGCGGAAAAGCGAGCGCGGTGGCGGCAGTCGCCGTGACCGACCGCGGATTTGCGGATGCCCTGCTCCGGTATTTTCCGGATACGCCGGCGAATGTCGGTTCTTCAATTGTTTCCCACCCGCGCGGCGGTGCCGGTCAAGCGGATTGATTCACAGGAGGTGCAATGTATGGCAGCAACACAAAAATATCGCATCAATACAATGGCAAAGGACATGGGGATCAAAAGCAAGGATATCCTCGACATCCTCAGCGACATCGGTCTGGAGGGACGCACCCATATGGCGGTGCTGGAGCCGGACGAATTCAGCTATGTGATGAATGTCCTGACCCAACGCAATCAGGTCAAAGACATCAATGACTATCTGGACGGCAAGACCTATGCCACGCCTCCGCAGCCCAAGAAGCCCGCGCCCGCCGAGAAGCCCAAGACGGCTGCGCCCGCCGCGCAGGAAAAGAAGGCAGAGCCGAAGAACGACGCAAAGAAATTCAACGTTCAGCCTCCCATGAGCCGCGAGGAAAAGCAGAAGCAACGCCTTCAGCAGTTTGCAAATGCAAAGCCGCTGGACAATGCGCAGAAGGCACAGAAGCCGCAAAAGCCGCAGAAGCCGCAGAACAACCGTCCCGCGCCCGTGCAGAACCAGCGTCCCGCGCCCGCAACGGGGACTGCCTCCACCGTGATCACCGCCGAGACCGATCGGAACAAGGGAAAGACGCGTATTGTGGATACCCGTACCACCCAGGTGGATCTTTCCAAGTACGAGTTCAAGTCCACTACGGTGGCACAGTACGGCTCGCGTGATTACGGCAGTAACACTAAGAAATTCGGCAAAAAGGGTCAGGGCGGCGGCATGCGCGGACGCGATAACCGCGGTCAGCGCCGCACACAGCGCTCGGAGCCGGTGCATTACGCACCCACGGCGATCACCCTGCCCGACGAGATCATGGTATCCGAGCTTGCCTCCCGCTTAAAGATTACGGCGGCTGAGGTGGTCAAAAAGCTCTTCATGCTCGGCGTTATGGCGACCGTCAATCAGGTAGTGGACTACGACACCGCATTCCTGATCGCCGACGAAATGGGCATCAAGGCGACCCGCGAGGTGGTGGTCACCATCGAAGACCGTCTGTTCAAGGAGGAAGAGGACACCGAGAAATCTCTGGTGCCGCGCGCTCCCGTCGTGTGCGTGATGGGTCACGTTGACCACGGTAAGACCTCCCTGCTCGATAAGATTCGGAACACCAATGTGACCTCCGGCGAGGCGGGCGGTATCACACAGGCGATCGGCGCATATCGCGTGAATATCGGCGGTAAGGATATCACCTTCTTGGATACGCCCGGTCATGAGGCGTTCACCGCCATGCGTGCACGCGGCGCAAAGGCGACCGACATCGCCATTCTGGTGGTCGCCGCCGACGACGGCATCATGCCGCAGACCGTAGAAGCCATCAACCACGCAAAGGACGCAGGTCTGGATATCGTGGTCGCTATCAATAAAATGGATAAGCCGGGCGCCGACCCCGATCAGGTTAAGCAGGCGCTCACCCAGTATAATCTCGTTCCCGAGGAGTGGGGCGGCGACGTGATCTGCGTGCCTGTCTCCGCACTGACGGGTATGGGCATCGATAACCTTCTGGAAAGCGTTCTGCTGGTTGCCGAAATGAAGGATCTGCGCGCGAACCCCAATCGCCGCGCAAAGGGTATCGTCATCGAGGCAAAGCTGGATCGCGGCCGCGGTCCAGTGGCGACCGTACTTGTGCAGAACGGTACGCTCAACAGCGGCGACGTGGTCATCGCGGGTACTGCGGTGGGGCGTGTCCGTGCCATGACAGACGATAAGGGCAGACAGCTCAAGGCAGCAGGTCCGTCCGTGCCGGTGGAGATCATCGGTCTGGACGAGGTTCCCGAAGCGGGCGACGAGTTCAATGCCGTCGAGGACGAAAGAATGGCGCGCACGCTGGCAGATCAGCGCCGTGCGTCCATTAAGGAAGCACAGTTCAAGGCAAATTCCAAGGTCAATCTGGACGATCTGTTTGCGCAGATTGCCGAGGGCACCAAGGAATTGAAGATCATTGTGAAGGCTGACGTGGGCGGCTCCGCCGAGGCGGTGAAGGCGTCCCTGCTCAAGCTCTCCAACGACGAGGTCAAGGTTCGCATCATCCACACGGCAGTGGGCGGTATCACCGAGGGCGATGTCATGCTTGCCGCCGCCTCCAATGCCATCATCGTGGGCTTCAATGTGCGTCCGGATAAGAACGCCATTGATACTGCCGCACGGCAGAAGGTCGATATCCGTACCTACCGCATCATTTACGAGTGCATCGAGGAGATCACCGCCGCACTTAACGGCATGCTGGCTCCCACCTTCCGCGAGGAGGTTCTGGGTCACGCCGAGGTGCGTCAGACCATCCGCGTGTCCTCTGTGGGTACCATCGCAGGCTCCTACGTGCAGGATGGCAAGATCACCCGTAATGCGCAGATCCGTGTGGTGCGCGACGGTATTGTGATCTTTGAGGATAAGATCGGCTCTCTGCGCCGCTTCAAGGACGACGTGCGTGAGGTGAATGCCGGATATGAATGCGGTATCGGTCTGGAACGCTTCAACGACATCAAGGAAGGCGACATTTTGGAAGCCTACGAAATGGTGGAAGTGAAGCGCGGCTGATGATCCTGTGCCTGACCGTATCGGCAGTGCGGGATCGGAGCGGCTTCCGCTTCCCTGCATAAATTCGGGGAGGCGAAATAGTCGGAACATTTGCACATTTTTTGGGGCTGGGGCACAATGTCTCAGTCCCGTTGTTTTCGGAAAGGACGGAACAAATCAGTGAACACCGCAAGCGGCTTTTTGCCCATTACCCGCGAGGAAATGGACGCTCTCGGTTGGGACAAACCGGATTTTGTATATGTCAGCGGGGACGCCTATGTAGATCATCCCTCCTTCGGGGTTGCCATCATTTCGCGCGTACTGGAGAACGCGGGTTACCGGGTCGCCATTCTTGCTCAGCCAGACTACCGTTCCGCCGACCCCTTCAAGATCTTCGGCAGACCGCGCCTCGGCTTTTTGGTGACGGGCGGAAACATCGACTCCATGGTGGCCCACTACACCGTGTCCAAAAAGAAGCGCACCTTTGACTATTACACGCCCGGCGGTGTGATGGGAAAGCGTCCGGATCGTGCGACAATCGTATACTGCAACCGTATCCGCGAGGCATACGGCGATGTGCCCATCATTTTAGGCGGTCTGGAAGCCTCCCTGCGCCGCTTTGCGCATTACGACTACTGGGACAACCGCGTGCGTCGCTCCGTTTTGGTGGATTCCCGCGCCGATCTTCTGACCTACGGCATGGGCGAGAACATTCTGCTCCGTGTTGCCGAATTGCTCGATCGCGGCGTTCCCGTGAAGAAAATTCACGACGTGCGGGGCACGGTATATCTGACCGACGCGGAGGATGTGCCGAAGGGGGAATGGGTCGGCGGGTATTCCTACGATGATCTGAAAAACGATCCGCTCCTGTATGCCAAGGCGTTCGGCGAGCAGTACCGCGAGCAGGACAGCATCCGCGGGCGCATCGTGACCGAGGTGTACGACCGCAAGCTCTTAGTGCAGAATCCGCCCATGCCGCCTCTGGAGCGTGAGGAATTGGATCGGGTGTATGCGCTTCCGTATATGCGCGACTATCATCCGTCCTACCGCGAGGCGGGCGGCGTGCCCGGCTTGGAGGAGGTCAAATTCTCCATCACGCACAATCGCGGATGCTTCGGCGGCTGTAATTTCTGCGCCATCCAGCTGCATCAGGGACGACGCGTCA